>JABJMI010000102.1 GCA_018659505.1 Planctomicrobium sp. | reverse complement strand
GCAGGGGTGGCAAGTTGTGTGACTTTCTTCCTAATTACTAATTTAGCATCCTGGGTAGGATCACCTAAATACCCTCAAACTATTGAAGGGTTAATGCTCTGCTACGAAGCCGGGCTTCCTTTTCTGAAGAACCACCTTGCCTCAACTGCGATCTTCGGAGCGTTAATGTTCAGTCCAGCCTGTATTCGAGAAAGTCAACCAGCAGAATCTCAACCAGAATTGATCCCTGCTCCAAATTTGAGTTAGGTCCGAGTCCGTTCTAGCTGCATGCAGCGTAAATGAGTGAGTGAGTAATTTGCCCCACTCGCTTGCGCGCCGTGCTTGTATTTAGAAAAGCTCTTCGAACGTTCGACAACAGGTCAAGTTTCAGCATGAATCACCGCGTGATTAGTTTAATTGCGAGTGCGACTGAGATCGTCGCTGCGCTGGGCTACGAGGATGCACTCGTTGGTCGATCACATGAGTGTGATTTCCCACCAGCGGTTGAGAAACTCCCGGTCTGTTCCGAACCTCGTATTGATGTCTCGGGGACAAGCCTGGAGATTGACGTCGCTGTCAAAGGAGCGGTGAAAGAGGCGCTTTCAGTTTACTCTGTCTTCAAGGATGAATTGGAACGACTCCAGCCAACAGTGATTGTCACTCAAACTCAATGTGAAGTCTGTGCTGTCAATTTAAAAGACGTTCAAGCCGCTGTTTGCGAACTTGTCGATTCCAATCCTCAAATTGTCGCCTGCGAACCGATGGGGCTTTCTGACATCTGGATCGATATCCAGAACGTCGCCAATGCACTCAATGATCCCGAAGCCGCAATTCGACTGAATGAATCTCTAATAAAGCGACTTCAGGGAATTTTGACAGAATACGAAAACATCTCTCACCGACCGACCTTAGCCTGCATCGAATGGTTAGAGCCCATCATGATCGCTGGCAATTGGGTGCCGGAACTCGTTCGCATCGCTGGCGGCGAAGCGGTCATGGCGGAAGATGGAAAGCATTCCCCGTATCAGTCCTGGGAAGAACTGGCTGAGATCGATCCCGAAGTGATCGCCATCATGCCGTGCGGTTTTGACATTCAAAGAACAATCGCTGAGATCGAATTGCTCACCAACCATCCGCTGTGGAATTCATTACAGGCAGTCAATAACAACCGCGTTTACATCACCGACGGCAACCAATACTTCAACCGCCCCGGACCAAGAGTGGTGGAGTCAGCAGAAATTCTCGTCGAGATACTTCACGACACTGACCAACCCAAACATCACGGAACCGGCTGGATTCGTCTTGAAGAGTGTTAAACGATGTCTTTGCGATAATCTCTTCGTTTGATCTCACATTAAGCAAGTACAATAGATAGAGCTGCTGACAGGTTCGATTCTATTCATTTCAAATCGTCTCTAATCCACGAATCCCGGCTGCGGTGCTGCTACCAAACTGGTCGATATTGACACCCATCTGCTGAGCGAATGTGACCAGCATATTTGCCATGGGGGTGTTGTTGTCAGCATCATGGGCAACGTATGATCCATGTTGATAGTTTCCGCCAGCGACGATGATGGGCAAGTTTCTGGGGCTATGGCTGCTGGCGTTTCCAAGGTTAGAGCCGTACATTATTGATGTTTGGTCGAGAAGAGATTTCCCGTTCTCCTTAATTGAACGGAGCTTCGTGAAGAAGCGATTAAGTGATTCGAACTCTGCTCGTTCAATAATTTTCAGTTCATCGATCTTGTCGGGATCTTTGCCGTGATGTGATAGATTGTGCCAGTCATTCGAGACACCCTGAATCTTCGGAACCGCATTCATTCCGCCAATTTGGAATGTGATTGTACGTGTCGAATCGGACTGAAACGCTAAAGCAATCATCTCGTACATTAAATCCTGCCTTGCGATGGTGTCCAGTTTATCTGCGACATCTTGCGGCGCACTCGCAGTTGTTTTGGGTTTCGGTTTCGTTGCCCAACCAGCTGATTGTTGAAAGCGATACTCCAGTTCCCGAACCGCTGTCAGGTATTCGTCCAGTTTTTCCTGGTCCTTCTTTCCAAGTTCTCTGTTCAATTTTTGAGCCTCACCTCTCACTGTGTCGAGGATGCTTTGTCCACGTTCGAGGTTTCGCATTTCTTCAGCGATCTCTTTATCAGACCCTTCAGTGAAAAGTGCTTTGAAGACATACGACGGACGTGTCTCGGCTGGTATTTCAACACCATTCGAATTCCAGGACATCGAACCACCGCTCGTTGAGAGAGCTAAATATGGATAGCGAGTATGAATCCCGATCTGTGCAGCGATTAACTGATCAATGGAAATCGTATTCTTGAATCCAGCAAGCCCAGGTCTTTGAGCCGACGTCAGCCACGTTAATCCAGAAGCATGCCCGTTGTTCCCTTGCTGCTCGGGGTGAGAAAGTCCTGAAATGACTGTCAGCTTGTCTCGATGATCTTTTAGTGCTTCGAGATAAGTCGTCAATTCGTAGCCTTTCCCTTCTTTTTCAGGGAACAACGCAGGTGTATGAATTCCTAAATTCGTACAGGTCGCGATGAATCGCTGTGGTGAGGAATCGGTACGGGTGCCATCAGCAAATACTTTCTTACCGTAGTTAGGCAACATTGCGTCGAGCAACGGCAATGAGAGCAATGCAGCACCGGTCCCCCGCAGGAAATGTCGGCGATGCAGAGGTTTCTTTGAAGAAAAATAAACACGTTTCATGGTTACTATTCCGTTTTGCTCATTGTTTGTTTTCGAAGGTGTTTTACAAGCGACGATTCTTATTTGTGTCGGAAAATTTCACTCTGCACAACAGAATGAATCATATCACGGATTCCATGATTCTGCTGAATAGATGTTTGGACCATCTCTTCAATTTCGGCTCGATCCGAGAAACCCATTTCTCGACCGGTTGCGAACGTCAATAATTTCGTCAAGAAAGAATGAGTGAGCGTTTCTTCTTCACCTGCAAGCAGTTCTTGGAATTGTTTGATATCCTCAAACTTTCGACCATCTTTGAGTTGTCCTGTTGAGTCAACTTTCGGTCCAATTCGGAATTGGACTCTGCGTCCATGAACAAGATCGAAGACTTTTTCGCCTTCGCCGAGGCTACGAAAATTAGTCCTCCATGCACCAATTGGATTGAAGTTTTCCAAGGCGAACCCCGGCGGGTCGATCATCTCATGGCATGTTCGACAAGTCTCGCTGTCGCGGTGCTTATCGAGTAATTCTCTTAAAGTTGTCGCTCCCCGAATATCTGGTTCCACTCCAGGAACTCCGGGAGGTGGTGGTGGAGCGAGTTTGCCCATGATTCGTTCCAAGACCCAAACTCCTCGTACGACGGGTGATGTATTGGTCCCATTGGAGGAGACTTTCAACACCGATGCTTGCGTGAGATACGGTCCACGAATATGTTCACCAATGAGCTTCACTTTTCGTATCTCTGGACTATCGACACCTTCGATCCCGTAGAGTTCAGCGAGTCGACTATTTAACATCGCGAAATCACTCTTCACGATTGTTTCAACAGGAAGATTCTGTTGGACCTGTTCCTTAAAGTAGGCTCGTGACTCTTCCAGCATCGACATTAACAGGAACTTGTCGTATTCAGGAAACAGGTTACGATCGGGTGTTGTGAACTCAATCTCACGCAAATTCAACCAAGCATCTGTGAAGTCATTCACGAACCTTTCGAAGTGTTCGCTGTTGAGCAGGCGTTCTGACTCTGACCTTCTAATTGATTCATTACTCTTCAATTTTCCTGAAGCAGCGACTGCTAGCAGTTGTTCATCCGGCAATGTTCGATTTAGAAAATACGAGAGTCGACTCGCAATCGCATAATCATCAAGCTCTCCAATTGATTCCCTTAAATAAAGAAAATCAGGCGAGCAGAAAATCGCGGTCACTGCTGTTCGCAACGCGTCTTCGAATGTAGAGTCTTTGCGAATCTCTGAACTGAACAAGGCTAGGTAAGGTTTTACTTCGTTCGCTGTCACTGGTCTGCGAAATGCACGTTCAGCCACTCTCAATAAAACTTTTTCTGCATCTCGTTGCGAATTTCTCGACACAATCTCAAAACTGGGTTTGTACCAGCTCTTTTCTTTGTCTCTCGGGTTTCGTGGCTCAATTTCTTTTCGAGCGATCCCATCAAAGAGTAGTCGATGCCCACGGCTGGGAAACTGCTCGATGATTGGACCTTCGATTTCGACCGAGCTAATCGCAAGCCCCGGTCCTTTGTAGTTCTTCACTCCATTATTTTTGATCTCGTACTTTTCGTCATAGATTCCGTATGGTGTGATTTCCAACATGTACCGTTCTTCAATCCAGGTCGTCAGCTCGACCGTTGTTGGCTTGCCGGGCGGGAATTCAAAGTACCCAAAAGTGGGGCGTTCGAACCCGCGTCGAAATGTCGTGCCTCCGATAGAAAAAGTCACCGGCTTATTAGATTGATACGCATATCCATGGACTCGAATTTTATACCAGCCTGCGGTGCGTGTCCCAGCGGTGCGAATCATGCCAGTCGGATATCCAAAGTCTTGAAAGAAAACGATCGCCCCATCTTTTGCTTTCAACCACTTATCGCCGATGAATCTTTCTCCTTCGGATGTCTTGTCGTAATTGGTTTGAATGTGCGTT
>JABJMI010000104.1 GCA_018659505.1 Planctomicrobium sp. | reverse complement strand
CGGTTTTTGGACACGGAAGCCAATTCATGCATGGAGGTACGAATGCTTCTGCTGGAATTGATGCCGCGGTGGCATTGTTCGACGCGGAAGGTGATCCAGACGCAAAACAGGTCATCGTCTTACTGACTGATGGACAATGGAATCAGGGAAGAGATCCGGTAGAAGCGGCAGCAGATGCTTTGGCGAAAAAGATTATCATTCACACGATCACCTTTCTAAATACTGCCGACCAAACAACCATGATCAATGTCGCTGAAACGACGGGCGGACGACACTTTCATGCGACGAACGCTACTGAATTAAAATCGATTTTTGAAGAATTAGCACGAACCCTTCCCGTTGCATTGACCTATTGATCGCTGAGTGATGTCATATGAAAATTCGAGCTTCTCAAATTCAAAGGCCAAAGCCCAGACGTTCTGGGGTGACGACTGTTGAATTCGCACTGGTGCTTCCGCTGGCCCTGTTCATCGTATTCGGGCTCGTTGAGTTCTCGCGTGTTAACATGATTCGCAACACCATGCAAAACGCTGCCTACGAAGGAGCACGCGCTGGGATCCTCCGAGGCGGTTCAGTAAATAAAGCAAAGAGAGAGGCGAAGGCAATTCTTGCGACAATTAACATCAAGAATCCAAGAGTCAGGGTCACTCCTGATACAATCACAAACGAGACACCAGAAGTTGAAGTAAAAATAACAGTTCAACTTGGTGACAACATGTGGGTAACCCCTAAGTATTTCGCAAACACAAGGATGGTCAAATCATTTACACTCACACGCGAATCGAGCCAGAGCGGCTTTTAGAGCTGAAGATCATTTCGGTCTGTCCCAAAACTCTTATCGCGAATTCCGGTCGTCAAAGCTAAGTGGGTTCTCTGAATGTGGATCAACCACTCGGAGCGAGATCTTTCCATCGAGAACATCAGTCAAGATGTTTCCACAAACTTCCCCTCTCCAACCGTCACAGAGCTTTGGCGTTTTTCCAGTCTCTTCGTCGAAAAGATGCCAGCGGACTAATTCTTTGAGGTCAGCGGACGTCCCCACAAGTGGCATTGAGATTCCGAGTTCCTGACATCGATTCGCCAAGACCAGCCCTAAGATACGAGCCAATACTTCATCTTGTGAAGGATAATTTTTGCCGCGAGTTTTTTGAGGAAGCTTCTCTTCCGGAATTGCGACTGCTTTCGCGATCACTTCTAGAATGGCATCTGCATGTTGTTGATAGTCACGACGATTCATATCGCGGACGATATTTAATTCTTTGATGCTTTTGGGTTGTCGTTTTGCGACATCAATCAACAGGTCATCTCTCAGAATCCGACGAGGCGGTTTTCCTTTTTCCGCAGCGACACTATCCCGCCATTGATGCAGCGCAATTGCAGTTGCCATATCACGACGGTTCAGTCGTGAAAATCCTGAGAGTCTTAACCAACCATCACGATCTTCTTCAGCGAAGACATCGGTAATAAACTTCTCGAATTCGGCTTCCGCCCAATCGAGTCGCTGCATTTTCTTAAGCGACTTTTTTTGAGTCTCCCAGATTTCAATCAGATGCAGAACATCTTCCAGTGCATATTTGATTTGCTGTTCGCTGAGCGGACGACGTTCCCAATCGGTGCGAGTCTGTTTGCCATGCTTCACGTTTCTGTTGAGAACGCGATTCACCAGATTCGTGTGTGACATCGGGAAACCACGCGAGCGTAGTCCTTCTGCGATCTGTACGTCGACCAACTTACGAGGTTTCTGATTCGTAGCGAACTGGCAGAAGCGGATTTCCTCGCGGCCTCCGTGAATGATCACTGTGGTCGTGTCGTCACACATGATCTCCCACCATTTGGAGAGATCAGGGACTTCAAACGGATCGACACCGACGATTTCGTCCGCAAATCCGAATTGAAGCAAACAAAGGCGCGGTCGGTAGTATGACTCGGAGACAAATTCGGTATCGAAAGCGACTATCCCCGCAGCTTTCATCCGATCACACAACTCGTCGAATTCAGATTGTTGGGTAATCAATGACACGTGGACTGCATTCAAACGTCGAGGAATATTGATGTATTGCCGTCAGACTATGTTAGATGTTAACGAAACACAACGTATCCAGAACACTTTCGTGGATTCAAATGAATGGAAAGGGCAAACAGCTTCAACTTATTCAGTATCGAAGAGAAATCTGACTGGCTGGACATGATTGACAGGATAAAATGAGCTCTGCTGGTCGGCTTCAATCAGCGGCAGGACCGTCGAGTCCTCTTTCTTTGCGAACATCCAGAACTTCCTTGTAGACGAGGTCTACGACTTGAGAATTCCGTACTATCGCTGAATACTGAATTACATTGACCAACAAATTTGCGATGAGTAGCGAAACCGCCAGCGTGAAGTGAATTGTCGCTCCGTATTCCATTTGCGTGTTCGAAGACGGATCAGCGATCGCTCCAAATGCTCCGGTGATGAGAATGAGAGCAAGACAAAGCATCATGCCGGGCAGGACTTTGTACTTCAGCTTCATATTCTGTTGTCTAGCATCTCCTGCAAAACTGTAAGCTTCACTCGTCTCTTGAATCCAGCGACCAGTCCCCATGAAATATGTGAGGACCACGGCATGCACAAATAGAGCAAATGATGATGATGCCAAGGCAAAGAGGAAGTGGAACGAGACCTGTTGGCGGGCAGCGTCCGTCATCGCGGCTGCGTCTTCGATCCGCCAGCCCAGCCAGATGGTGACTAGCAGTGCGATGTTGCCCAATGTGGCAATAAATAAGAAGATTTGATTCACAGATGATCTCGCTCGAAAGTCCTTAGCAAGCAGTAGTTGTGATGCCGGACACTTGAAGTGTCCGGCAAAACTTGATTGCTCAACTTAATCGAGTTATTCCGCCGATGCGATCTTCTTGACGAACTCTATCAATAATGGGTGAGCTGGACCTGCCATTTTCCCATGATTGTAACCATCAAGTTCCAAGAGCTTGCAATTTGGGTGGCCAACAACTTGCATCATCCGCCAGAGATAGGCGTTCTCTTCATAACGCCCCAGCATCTCTAATTCACGATCACCAGTAATCAGCAGCGTTGGTGGAGCATCTTTGCGAACATGGAAGAGAGGAGCCAATTCGTCAATCAACGGTTGCTTGCCATCAATTCCTTGTTCTTTGCGTGCGGTGAAATGGGTAATCGTATGACCGCTAAACGGGATCAGCCCCGCAATGTCATCGGCATCAATGTCGTACTTGGCAAGCCAGCTTTTATCGAGACCAATCATACTGGTGAGATAGCCACCGGCAGAGTGTCCGCTGACGAAGATCTTCTCTTTGCTGCCGCCGTACTTCTCGATATTCTTGAATGTCCAAGCAACAGCTGCCGCTGCGTCATCAATACAGTCAGCGACTTTGACCTTCGGACTGAGCCGATAATTGACAGCGACAACGGCAATCCCCTGCTCTTTCAATTCCTTCGGAATCGATTTCTTCCCACCGGTTAATCCACCACCATGAAACCAGACTACGGTCTGAAGGTTCTTCTTACCGATAGGGGCATAAAGATCCAGACGGCAACGCTCTTTATCATATTCGCTAAGATCATTCCCGCTGCGGTAAGGGATGTCTGATTCGAATTCGTATTCTCGGGTGATCTCTTGAGCGGAGACGACTTGTGAATTTATGAATAGATAGCTACCTACAAATGCAAACAGGAAAACAGTTAGCTTCATGTCAATGATCCTTGAAGGTTTTCATCCGGACCTTAAAGCCCATTCGAATTATTTTGAACGCGGATTAAAACGGATGGCGCGGATTATCGCGGATAAAAAACTTTCCAAAGTGAACTTCAGTACGCGGAAGATCCTAGTTTAATCCGTGTAAATCTGCTGCATCCGCGAAAATCCGCGTTCTACTTTTAGTAAGATCGGTTCATTGACGCACTTTAAGTGCTGTCGCTAACGGGCGAGAAATCTACACAAGTTAAAACTCCGCACTATTCGGCGTTCGTGGAAACGGTATGACATCACGGATGTTTTGCATTCCGGTCAGCAGCAGAATCATGCGTTCCAGACCTAAGCCGAATCCGGCATGTTCGACTGTTCCGTAACGACGCAGATCGAGGTACCACCAGTATTCTTCGGGATCTAGATCGCACTCTTTAAATCTCGCTTCCAACACATCGAGACGGTGTTCGCGTTGGCTTCCGCCGATAATTTCTCCTACGCCGGGAACGAGAACATCCATTGCCCGCACGGTTTTTCCGTCGTCATTACAATACATATAGAACGGTTTGATCGAGCGGGGATAATCGTAAACGATGATCGGTTGTTTAAAGTGTTCTTCTGTCAGCCATTTCTCGTGTTCGGCCTGTAGATTGGAACCCCATTCGACCGGGTATTCCCACTCTTTTCCGCTTGCCACAACAAGTTCTACAGCTTCCGTATAAGTAATCCGTTTGAAGTCGTGACTGACTATGTTGTCCATCGTTTCGAGGACGGTCTTGTCGATGCGGTCGTTAAAGAATTTCATATCTTCAGCACATTCATCGAGACATCGCTGCACGATGGTTTTGATGAAATCCTCAGCGAGTTGCATATCCCCTTCGAGATCGCAAAACGGGACTTCGGGTTCGACCATCCAGAACTCTGCTAAGTGGCGAGTCGTGTGTGAATTCTCGGCACGAAAGGTTGGTCCAAAGGTGTAGATGGGACCGAGTGCTGTGGCGTAGATTTCACCTTCTAACTGACCTGATACAGTCAGCGAAGCATGTTTTCCGAAGAAGTCTTCAGAGTAATCGACGGGCTTCCCGTCATTGGTTGGCTGAAGGGTGGTGACGGTGAACATCTCCCCGGCGCCTTCGCAGTCGCTTGTGGTGATGATCGGAGTTTGTACGTTCAGAAAACCACGTTCCTGGAAGAAATCATGGATCGACCTGCAAACGCAATTGCGAACACGGGCAATGGCTCCGAACGTATTCGAACGAGGCCGCAGGTGAGCGATTTCGCGAAGGAACTCGAAACTGTGTCGCTTCTTTTGCAGCGGATATGTTTCAGGATCGGCAGTGCCCAAGAGTTCCAACGTGGCTGCCTGCATTTCGACACGTTGCTTCGCCCCCGGAGATTCCTTCAACTCTCCTGTGATGCGGACACTTGATCCGGTGGTCACATCTTTGATGGTCTCTGCATAACCGGGAACATCGGCGTCGACTATGACCTGCAAGTTCGACATGCACGACCCATCGTTTAGCTCGATAAAGGAGAAGCCTCCTTTTGAGTCTCTTCGTGAACGGACCCAGCCGGAGATGTCGACCTGCGAACCGGGGTCAACTTCGTACAGCAAACTTGCAACGCGCGGGGTGATCTTCGACATAATATATGTATCTATTTGATGAAGTAGATTTTGCAGCATTCTCGAAGTATGCGGCTAAACAACGTGCTATTTATTCTTCGTCTTTTCCGGTTTTCCCGCGGAAGTACAGCCGAATGGGGACTTCCTTGAACGGAAGTTTCTCTCGCATGTAGCCCATTAAGAACCGTTTCCAGTTTTTATCGAAGAGTTTCGGCTCGTTACATTTCATCACGATGGTCGGCGGTTCCGTGGAGACTTGAGTCGAATAGAAGATCTTGCCGCGACGATTCGCTTTGAAGCGAGGTGGGTTCGCCTTGTACGCCTCTGCGACGACCTTATTCAGTCGTCCTGTTGAAATACGAGTTCGAGATTGTTTATAGATCGTTTGCGCCAGGTTGATCAACTGTTTGATATTGCGACCATCCTTGGCAGTGATGAATGCAATCGGCACATGTCTGAGCATTGAGAATGTTGCGAAAAGATATTCCGCCCATTTCTCGCTAGTCATCTCTTCTTCAAGTCCGATATCCCATTTATTAACGACGAAGATACAAGGCTTTGCCGATTCAACAATATGGTCGACCAGCTGTTTATCGACCCGAGATATCTTTTCACCCGCATCGAAAAACATCATGACAACGTTTGCCCGACGGATACTCTTTTGTGCCCGCACGAGACCGTAGAATTCAATGTCGTTGGCAAGGCTCTTCTTCTTGCGAACTCCTGGGGTATCGATGGCAACGAATGATTTCCCGTCAAGATCGAAGCGAATGTCGACACTATCGCGGGTGGTCCCGGCAACTTCACTGACGATCATACGATCAGTTTCAGCTAGCGAATTGATGAAGGTACTCTTGCCAACATTTCGCCGTCCAACGATGGCGAGCTTGAGTTCTGGATCTTCTGAATCTTTGGTGCCGGTGACAGTTTCATCATCATCCGCGGGAGGAAGTAATTCGACGGTCTTGTCGAGTAATTCCTTGCGGTGACGATTCCCTTTCACGCTTGTTTGAATCAGCGGTCCATCTGCGAAACCGTGAAAAGCGTGCATATCAGGGTCGGTCTTTGTCGAATCACATTTGTTGACCACAATCAGTTTCGGAACTTCGATGCGACGCAAGCGTTCTGCGACCGTTTTATCTAAAGGGGTAATTCCCTGCTGCCCATCAACCACGAACAGAATCAGGTCAGCGTCGTTTAAAGCGAAATCGATTTGATGCTCGATGTCTTCGCTGAGGTCGTCCAGGTCAACAATCCCAATTCCTCCGGTGTCGACCAGTTCAAAATAACGGTCCCCGTGGTGCATCAGATATTCAACACGGTCGCGGGTCACTCCCTCCGTCGGATCAACAACGGAGACAAATTTCCCTGCCTGCCAGTTCATGATTGAACTTTTGCCGACATTGGGACGACCGACAATTGCAACTTTAGGAATAGGCATGGGAGGCGAAAAACTTCAATCGGTTCAATACTAAGGAAAACAAGTGTGATTTAGCCCCACACTTTAAGTGTGGGGCTATGATTTAATACTAAGAATCACTCAACCAGAATGCACCATCGTATGAGTCTAGTGCTGATAAGAAAAGTCACAAACAGAAGAGAATTCCCTAACGACAAGCACGCTGCGCAAACAATTGGGGCATTGTGCGTTCACCCACTCGCTTGCGCGTCGTGCTGGTATTCTATTTCCGTATGAATACCGAATTGATCAAATACCCCGATTCACACTTGCGTTTTCTTATTCGTTGTTCGCTTTACTCTGATTCTGATGTTTCATCAGCAGCAGCTTCTGCAATCGGTGGTGGAAATTTCCCCGACTTTAAGTCTTCGATCTTTTCCAAAATCAGATCAGCCGGGAGTACATAAGTCGCTGTCCGTCCGGCGCGGGCGATATTGATTCCAACTGCTTTGCCGTCAAGATTGACAACTGGACCGCCACATTCTTCTGGTGACAGGACGGTATCCTGCTGATAGACAGCGACAAAGTCGTCACGACGAAAACTCAGGGGACCACCCATCTGTTCCTGAAAAGCAATCCTAGATAAGAAAGTTCCAAATGGATGTGTCAGCGTCGCAGAGAGTGAAAGTGTATCTTCGTTCCTGACGACCTTCAATACGATTGAATCACCGGGACGATACGTCCCAATTGTTTCAATCAGTTGGCGACGGCTGACAATTTCCGTATCGTTGACTTTCAATACTTCATCACCTGATTGAAGCCCCGCAGCCTTGCCACCGCTATTAGGAAAGACTCGTTCGATCACCGCTTCGTCAATGATTTTCAATTGTATTCCTAAAACACCTCGAACATCTGAACGAGGGATTTTGCGCCGCGGGACAGACATCACACCGACGCCAATTGGGACGGTTTCGGTATCCACCGAGATCAACCAAGCTCCGAGATCCGGTGATTTCACCTCCCATTCAGTCGCTTTCAGTTCATTGGCGTCTACTTTGATTAACCCAAGATCGAGTGTTATGTCGAAACCGACATATTCAAAGGGGAGTCGTTTCCCATCGGGCAATTCGCACAATGTTGCCTTCTGAATTTGAGACCCCTTGGTCACGATCCAACCATCATCAGAAACAATCGCCCCGTATGCGACCGCTTCAGTGCCTGAAAAGAACTTGACGGTCCAGCTTTGTGGAGTTTTAGCAATATCAGCGAACGCTTTCCGCATTTGCTGGCCTTGCATCCAGAACGGACGACGAAGCTGTTCTGCCTCCTCTTGTGCAGAAGCGTTACTTATTGAAAAACACAATATCAACGCCATTGGAAGACAATGTCGAATTGCCATCTTTGTATGAAGATTTTCAAGATTAACCATCAGAGACACCACTCTAAAATTTGTCAGCGAATCGTTTCAGGATGTGAAATATTCTCACTTCAGTCAAGCGAAATGCCCACCAAACCGTTTTTCTTCAGTTGGCACCTTATGATTGAGAGGGTCGTGATCACGATTGTGATCCTGGCGAGTAGTTGGTGGAAACGACTCAAATAGAGCGTTCATAAAGGGTCTAAATCCGATGGCAGGCTTTTTTTGTGGGCGGGAACTGCAATGACAGATAGATAAGCCGTCTCCATTCTCATCTATGCGATCAGAACAACGAACTCTAGCGCATACCGGATGGAAATCGATGGCAATGGTTCAAACTCGGCTGGACACAATTTCGCAACACGTGATAAATTCACCAAATATTTCGACTCAACCGATCTGTCTCGTGGCGTTAGTGCCTTAATCTATAAGAACTTACATCACGGACAAGAGATGCATTGGAAATGCTCTAGTGGATAGCTTTCAAAAACTTTTCCCATATATCTGGCCTTTTCGCAAGCAAATGGTGCTTTCGTTTGTGCTGGGCGTCTTCGTTGCCGGTCTTTGGGGAGCAAATCTTTCACTCGCATTTCCGGTCATCAAAATTCTGCTGGAACAGAAGAACCTTCACGAGTTCGTCGCTGAGAAAATCGAGGCGGCCGAGGACGAAGAGAAAATCGCTCAGGGAGAAATTGATCTCATCGAGCAAAAGCTGGCTGAATTCGGAGCTGCGAATGTTCCTAAGACTGATGTCGACTACACAGACACACTCCGGCAACGAGCTGTCGCCAACACGCAACTGGCTCAACACCGTCGCAGCCATTATCAATATCAATGGGTGCAATCTCACATCATGCCGGTGGTCCCGAGAAATGAATTCCAAACACTGTTCTGGCTTTTGGTCATCGTGATTGGTGCCACGGCACTAAAAGGAGTCT
>JABJMI010000570.1 GCA_018659505.1 Planctomicrobium sp. | reverse complement strand
TCGATGAGATCGACAAGATCGCTGGCGGTTCCGAGGGAAGTAAAAGTGCCGACGTTTCACGCCAAGGTGTACAGCGAGACCTTCTTCCGATTGTGGAAGGAACAACGGTTCAAACTCGATACGGAAACATCAAGACCGATCACATCTTGTTCATCGCTGCCGGAGCATTTCACCGTTCGCGGCCCTCAGACCTGATGCCCGAGCTGCAAGGTCGTTTCCCGATTCGTGTCGAACTACATGATTTAACTAGAGATGACTTTCTCAAAATTCTCACAGAGCCAGCCAGTTCGTTGACTCAGCAGTATACGAGCTTACTGAAGACAGAAGGTCTGACAGTGGAGTTCGCTCAAGATGGCTTGAACGAAGTTGCGGATATCGCTTTCCAGTTAAATCAATCTTCACAGAACATTGGTGCGCGTCGACTGCACACAGTTCTCGAAAGATTGTTAGAAGATGTCAGCTTCGAAGGTCCAGAGTTAAAAGGTCAGACGATTAGGATTGATGCAGAATACGTCAAAGATAAACTTTCCGAGGCGACAAAACTGGATGACTTAAGCAAGTTTATTTTGTAATGGAATTCATCTCAATAGTACGGGTTTTCATCGAATTAGGTTCGCAGACTTGACCCTGTAGCTCCGAAGCTTGATGATCCTTACACAACATTAATATTCTCGAAATCTCATCGGAGTTCTTTTAACTCATGCTCAATCGAAAATGCTTTTTACTTATCTTCGCAGCAGTCATCTACCTGACATCATCAGTCCATGCTGCTGAGAAACGTCCGAATATTTTATTCATTTTCACTGATGACCACGCTTCACACTCCATCAGCGCTTATGGCTCGAAGATCAACAAAACTCCGAATCTTGATCGTATCGCCAACGAAGGTATGTTGTTCAAGAACTGTTTTTGTACGAACTCCATTTGTGGTCCGAGTCGAGCTGTGATTCAGACTGGGAAGTACAGCCACATCAACGGTTTTTTGACCAATGGAAATAAGTTTGACGGCAAACAACAGACCTTTCCAAAGTTGCTAAAAAAGTCTGGCTATGAAACAGCTGTCATAGGAAAGTGGCATCTTGGTGAGCATATGCCGCCCCAAGGCTACAGCTACTCGGAAGTGTTGATCGGTCAGGGACCGTATTACAACCCTCCAATGTTGCGAGATGAAAATGGGAATGGAGACCGCAATCGTATTAACTACACCGGCTACACGACTGACATCATTACTGATTTAGCTCTGGAATGGCTTAAGAATTCTCGCGATGAAGAGAAGCCTTTCATGTTGATGTATCAGCATAAAGCTCCTCATCGTGAGTGGGCTCCCGGTCCAGATTATCTCCACATGTATGATGATGTCGAAATTCCCGAGCCACCGCACTTGTTTGATGACTACGAAACACGAGGACGTGCTGCTCACGAGCAGGATATGTCTATTGCGAAAACAATGACTCCCCGCGACCTGAAATTAACTCCTCCTCCATACCTGAATGAAGAGCAACTCAAAGTCTGGAACGCAGCTTATGAACCGAAGAATGAAGCATTCCGTAAGTTGAATCTCAAAGGTGATGATCTGATTCGCTGGAAGTATCAACGCTATATCAAAGATTACCTGCGTTGTATCGCATCGGTTGATGATAACATCGGACGAGTTCTTGAGTACCTTGATGAGTCAGGACTCGCGGAAAACACCATCGTCATCTATAGCTCTGACCAGGGATTCTATCTGGGTGATCATGGCTGGTTCGATAAACGATTCATGTACGAAGAATCTTATCGTCAGCCACTATTAGTCCGTTGGCCAAACGTCGTGAAAGCTGGTTCAAGAGACGAACATCTCGTTTCAAACGTCGACTTCGCAGAAACATTCCTCGACATTGCTGGCGTGGCTGTTCCGGACGATATGCAAGGACAGAGTCTTGTTCCGCTATTGAAGGGAGAGAAACCAAAAGATTGGCGAAAATCACATTACTACCACTACTACGAATTCCAAAATGATCGTCGAACAGCTCACATGGTCCGTCGTCATTACGGTGTTCGAACAGACAGATATAAGCTCATCCATTTCTACAACGTAGACGAATGGGAATTATTCGATCTCGAAGCGGACCCGCTTGAGATGACGAACATCTACAGCGAGCCGCAGTATCAAACTCTCGTCAAAGAACTCAAAGCTGAAACAATTCGCTTACAAGAAGAATTGAAAGTCCCCGACGACACCGGATCAGTCGATGCCTTTCCACCGTCTATTAAGCTAAAACAAAACCAGCCCCGCAGGAATCAAAAACAACAGCCGAAGAAGAAACAATAAGGTTCCGGCTGGACAAGCTTGCAAGGGCAAATGAATTCTAATGGATTAAAACGATATGTTTTACTTGCAAAGATGAATACTGAACGCTTTCATGGTCAGTTCATTGACGAACAACTCGGCGTCAATCGGACCAAAGGCACCGAATACGAAGTCTACCAACTACTGACAACAATCGACTAATACCGAATGTATTGTGAACTGCCGACTATTAAAACTTAAGGAATTGTCAGTAAGAATAATTACTAAAAGTGAACTTTGGTTATCGGTTTTAGCAAGCCTATAAAAAAGAAATGTTGAGAAACATTCTTAACGCACGAAGATTGCGTAATACATCATTCCAAAACAGATCCCAAAAACTGTGAATTTTAGCCAGAGAGGAAGATTTTCTATGGTGATTTCATGAGGTTGGGACTGAGCTTGAATCGGGGCTGGAGCTGCAACAGGTTGAAGAGTCTGGTTTGTGTTATTTTGAGCCGTCGTATTTTGGGGTTTGCTTTTTCCCGTGTCTGGACTTGGTGATATAAACTGACCAGTCTCGGGATCAAACGAGTTTCTTGCGTTTTCAGCATCGGCTGCATCTTCTGATGCTTTCAAGCTGGCGATCGCAGCAGCATCTAAGGGAGATTGATCCCACAAAATATTGCAGTGCGGGCACTCTTGACCCGAATCACTACTCAATGAGACTTCCTTCTCGCAATTCCCGCAAATAATTGTGATGGTTGGGCGTTCAATCGGCTGCTTAGTTGCTGGCTGCATGCGAATCACTTTGCCGTTCGAGGATGAGTTCGCAGTTCCATTCCCAGTGTTTCCATCTGAGTTCGTCTCTGCCACGGTTTCATCAGGAGTATTCATTGTGGCTGTTTGGAACTCTTTCAAATTCTCAAACTCAATTGTCTCAGACGCGGAAACCTCTTTGAGGAATTCCTCCGCATCTTTTCCTTTCGACCAATGGAGTTCATGTTCAGCGATGTTCAGAGATTGCAGAGTCGAAAATTTATATTCGACCCCCTCAGGGCTCCTTATGCGAGCACGATCAGTCACGATAGTCGGACCGTTTTTAGAAATTGAAAGCATTTCGCCCCGTACAACAACACCCAGATTCGAGCGCATGACGACACGAACTCCAGTTTTTAATTCGAGACTGAAATCTTGTTTTATGCTAGTTGAGTCATTCCTAGACGGAACTTGATCAATAAATGGACTTTGTGCAAAAGCAACTGCGCTGTTCAAACAACACACAACCGCCACACATAACCAACCTGATGTATTTTCGGTTTTCAGCATGAGCATGAGAGGGTGCCCTTGGTGGGAGGAAACATGAGCGACTGAAGCCTAGTAGTCTTACGCCCGTAAGATGGTAACATATTTACAATTCAGTATTCAACTACTTTACGCAGAAATATTCCACTAGTAAACATGCGTTTTTGAATT
>JABJMI010000453.1 GCA_018659505.1 Planctomicrobium sp. | reverse complement strand
TTCTCAAATTGTGTGCTTCGCAGCTACTCCCGATCCGTTAAAAGATTGGCCCGTCTGGAGAGGTCCTAATGCGAATGGGAAGGCGGCTGATAATCAAAAGCCTCCGACTTCGTTCGGGGAAAATCAAAACGTCCAGTGGAAGGTTCCAGTTCCCGGTCGAGGTCATTCTTCGCCTGTTATTCTCGGAGATCAAATCTTCCTAACAACTGCCGACGAACAACGGCAAGTTCAAGGAGTGATCTGTTTCGACAAGAACAGCGGGAAACAACTTTGGGTTACTCCGGTTCACAAAGGGAATTTTCCTGCACAGATCCATAAAAAGAATACTCACGCATCTGGATCAGTCGCCACAAATGGAGAGAGCATCTTCACGGTGTTCTACAATCAGGGGCAGATCAAAGTCAGTGCTTTAAGCTTAGACGGAAAACCTCTCTGGTCAAAATCTGCGGGGAGCTTCAACCCTAAAAAATACAAGTTCGGGTATGGAGCGTCGCCTCTATTGTATAAAGACATGGTCATCGCTTCGGGTGAATCCGACAACGGCAGCTTCATTACCGCGTTAGATCAGAAATCTGGAGAGTCAGGTTGGAAAATTCCTCGACGTGCAGACATCAGCTTCTCGTCTCCCATCGTGGCAAACATTGCCAACAGAGATCAACTTCTTATCAGCGGACTTTTTGAAGTCTCTAGCTACGATCCGAACAACGGGAGGAAATTGTGGTCGGTCCCCGGTACAACTCAGGCAACATGCGGTACGATGGTCTGGGACGGTGAAACAGTTTTCGCTAGCGGAGGATACCCTGAGGCTCAAACGATCGCTGTCAAAGCAGATGGCTCTGAAGTTCTTTGGAAGAATAAGCAGAAGTGCTACGAGCAATCGATGCTTGCTCACGACGGATATGTTTACGGTTACACAGATGGTGGAATCGCTGTCTGCTGGCGTGCCATTGACGGACGAGAAATGTGGAAAACACGCCTCGGCGGCAATGTCAGTGCTTCACCAATTCTGGCGAACGGAAACATATATTTGGCGAATGAAGCTGGCGATATCTTCATCTTCAAAGCGACACCAGAATCTTATCAACAAGTGAGTAAAACTCGGCTGGGCAATGATATTTTTCCAACCCCAGCGTTTGTCGACAACAAAATCTTCTATCGAGTCGGTGCCAACAACGGACAGCAACGACAAGAATATCTCTACTGCATCAGCGAAGATTAAATCTATTACATTGAAAGTTTAGGAGTTCCGTGTTCGTGACTGTCAATTGATCTCTTCATGACGTTGCTTTGACATTGGGTGAATTTCTTTACATTTGCTGACTATTTCCTAAGAACTTCTGGAATTTCCGGCTTAAATCCGGACAATTCATGAACCTGCTTTCTTCCGGTCCGTATTCAGAACAGTCTGACTACAATCGTTATTGAAAAACAGAATTCCAGGAGGTCTTTGATGAACTCAGCATTCATTGCATTGGTACTGGCAACTGCTCCCGCTGAACTTCCCGATAATCCTCAAGCGGACGCGATCTGCGAAATTCAGGATACGGCACAAACTGGTTCCCTGATTTTCAGCAAGGGGGATTGCCTAGCTGTTCGTGTCTATACGAATAGCCCTTACACGCATGTCGCAACTATTGTTCGTCATCCGAATGGCCCCTCGATGGTCTACGACAGTATGAACGGAACTGGTGTCCGCAAATTACCGCTCGATGATTATCTCGCGACCCAGTCGCCCGATGAGGTACAAATTTTCCATCCCAAGAGAAAATTTAATTCAGCTGAAAAAGAAGAATTCATCGATCACTTAGAATCGCAAATCGGTAAACCATATTCGGTGAAACATCACCTCACTGGCAAACGCTGCGATGGTCTGCATTGTGCCGAATACGTGACTGATGCTCTAGCAGAAATCGACTGGTTGAAAGTCAAGAACTCTCCACGTGTCTCCCCCGCTAGTCTTGCCGCGGGTATCACGCTGCACAATGTTTACTTCGCAGGTTCAAAGGTCGAAGTCCCTGCAATTCTAGAACCGATTCCCGAACCGACAGGTCGCTGCGCTCGAATGTGGCTCGATACCAAAGTCTGCGTCAATCGCTGCGGCAGACAAGTCTCACGCTGGTTCCTGTGTCGCTAGGTTTTCACAAATCACTCAGCAAACATCGACGACCTTGCCCAGACTCAGGAGCAATAACCTTGTCGAAATTTGCTCTTGCGAGAGCTCGTAGAAGATTGAAACGGCTGTTCGGTACGTTTCCATTTGCGTGCGATAAACCTCAACTCGGTCGTTAATCGCTAATAGATCATTGGGGAGAGCATCTGTCTTAAAATCGATCACGTCCGCAGCGAGGATTTTTTTGTCCCGTGAAATGGTGACTAGTCGGTCAATGCTACCACTGATGAGTCGACCTTTGTCACGGACTGCGAATGGTCGTTCGTTGTGGACTTGAATTTCAAATGGTCCGGAGGCTAACTTGGTTTGGACATCTGGTGCAAATCCCAATGTAGACGATTCCAGGTAATATTTTTTCTTGAGGATTGAATTGATTCCAGGGCGATCGATGATGTCTGCAAAATCTTTTAACCATTGAGTGATCTGCATTGGCTGCGCTCCGTGTTGGACTCCGATAGATCTTAGTTTTTCGTCGGTTGGAAGTTCTTCATCCAGCCAGTTGATTTGTTCCATCCAGGCATGGAAGACGTTCCCTCGCAGGAAGGCTGCGGAGTTGCCAGAAGGAAGTAAACTTTCCAAGCGAACTTGTGTTTGTTTTTTACTACTCGGAGCGACGCGAGTGAGTCGTCTTTTGAAAGTCGATTCTCTGAGTTTGATCTCGATTTGCTGAGGTTCGGGAGTTTTGGTCGAAACAGAATGTGTGGAAGGTTTCAGCTGCTTGTACCATTCACTGTCTCCTGCTTCGTAGAGAGTGACATTGGATTCCAAAGTCGCAGCCGGGGCGAGTGCTGCTCTGATGATCCCAGCCGATGTTTTAGGAAGTTTCTTCTCGGGGCTCTTCG
>JABJMI010000414.1 GCA_018659505.1 Planctomicrobium sp. | reverse complement strand
GGCATGCTGCGAACTCCAATAGATTTAAATTATTTGCGAGGAACTGCCCGGCGGGCGTTCATCTGCATGAGTGTTTCTTCTAGTTGATCATGCAATTCTTGCGTGATCTGAGGCAACTTGCCACTCAGGTCGTGTTGCTCCGAAAAATCGACACGAATATCGTAGAGTTCAGTACGTTGATCTTCTGCAAACTTGAGCAGTTTGTACTGACCGTTGCGTATGGCGGACTGAGGACGAGTTTTGCTAACTTCAAAGTCATTGACTCCGATCTTTTCAATCGCTTTCGAATAGGTTGATTCTGGATGGTAGTAAGGAAAGTGCCAGATAAGGCTTCTATCTTTCATTGTTTTGGTGGGATCGAAAGCTGCCTGAATACTTTCCCCATCGATATCAGTTGCTTTCCCACCAGCGACATCCACGAACGTCGGTAACAGGTCATAACCGATGACTGGAACATCACTTATCGAGTTCCGTTGAATTCTCCCTGGCCAACGAGCGATAAAAGGAACACGAATCCCGCCTTCATACAGATTCCATTTGGAGCCTCGTAATGGTCCGTTGGCGCAAAATTCTGGATGCCCTCCATTATCCGAGATGAAAACGACAAGTGTGTTTTCATTCTGAGCACTATCATCAAGAGCTTGAAGAATTGTTCCAACATGGTGATCGAGCGTTTCAACAAACGCAGCATATTCTAAACGCTTCGTTCTATTTGGTGAATCGACAGGCACTAGATCCTCATAAGAATCAACAAGCCATCGAGTTCTATTTTTGACAGGTGTGTGCACGTAGAAAGATGAAACCATCAAGAAGAATGGTTTCGGATGTTCACTGAGAATGAAGTCAATGGTTTTCCCGATCATCGAGTCGTGATGAAACTCACTCGCAGGAAGATCATTGGGGCGTTTCTTTTTCCAGGCATATGGATGGTCACCAAAATCTTCGAGCGCTACTTCGAAACCTTGTTGACTAGGTCCAAATTCAGGATGCCATGCGAGATAGCGATTTTGGTAATGCTGGCTCACATGCCATTTCCCGAAGAAGGCGGTCGTATATCCCAACGGTTGCAGCGACTCTGCAATTGTTTTCTCTTCCAAAGAAAGGTTGAGTGTCAAAGGGGGTGTCATCAACGGAACATCGATATCCAGGTTTTGTGTTCCCGGCTCATTTTTCGTTACAAACTCAAATCCCAACCGAGGAACTGCTTTCCCCGTCAGAATACTTGCCCGAGAAGCTGAACAAATCGGGGCAGGGGAGTACCCATTCGTGAATCTCATACCTTGACTCGCGAGACGATCAATATCCGGAGTTCGATGATACGGATGTCCGTAACATCCTAAATCAGACCAGCCGAGATCGTCGACAAGTATCAAAACAATGTTCGGTTGCTTTAACTCCGCGAATGCAGCTACTTCTTTTGGGATAACTACAGTTAAAAGCAAACTAAATAGTAGGCTTGCAAATACTATTGAGGATTGACTCGTAGAGTACATGGAATCTGTTTTGAATTTCATTTAGGAGCAGACACAGCCAAGTTCATAGAACTTGCGAGGGATTCCAATCTCTTGAATTATGATAGATTTTATTTCAATGAAACAGCGTTTTATGAAGCGCTGTGTCACTCGCACTTTGCGGACTCAACGCGACGTAATGCGTTAAAAATACTCGTCGTCAGAAAGCAGATCTTTTTCTGAAAGCAACTGATGGTTTTGATCTCTGAGAATGGAAGCAGCTTGATCAACGTCATCAACATAGACAGCGATCGCTCCACGTCCGTTTCGCCGATAGAGGAGTGGGTACGTATAACTGATGTTAATCTCTGCAGAGACCAGACAGAGAAAGATTGAGACGAATGGCTGCGGTTCGTCAGGCAGCTCGACACCGATGATGTCGTTCTCGATGAAGTTCAACCCCGCGAGTTCGAAGATTTCACGAGCCCGATCAGTTTCATCGACCATGATTCGAGCGACAGCAAAGTCGACTGTATCAACGACACTTAAAGCTAAGACTCGCAAATCGTGTTGCTCAATTTGCCTCAAGAGTTGATGCAGATTCCCAACTCGATTTTCCATGAAGACGCAGAACTGTCTCAAACAGGGCCAGTCGCGACCTCGGACGGTCATTGGTTCGGTAGGAAGATCGTCATCGTATCCTGATGGCATCGCTCTGCTCTCCTGCAGTCAGCTAATCATATGAATGTGCATGTAAGAGTAAGCATTCACACAATTTGGGTCAAATCAAGTTCACTGCAATTCTGTCACGATTGGAGAAAACAGAGTGTCGATCACGTTCAATCACAGATCGTGAACAACGAGGACGCATAGAAACGAATCAACCTTATTGAGGATCATCAGAACTGTTTTTTAACGTGGATACTCGCACTGAATTCTGATCTGTCCAACCTCCTTTGTGAACGCTGCGGCTCTGCGTGAGATAATTTGTGTGAGCTTACCAGCGGCCAGCACGAGCAAGTCAGCGTAATGATCCACTCGCTCGCGCGTCGTGCTTGTATTTGGTGACCTCATTTCTGTGGCAAGAGCACATCCAGCGTTGGGAGTTAGCAGTTCTGTCTCGTGGCATTCACTTCATACCTTGTAGAAACGCTCTTCGTTGGTATGAGAAGCATAGGAGGTGTTCTAACCGTTATTATCAGAACATTTCCACAATTACCGGTTGGTAAATTGGTCAAAAAGAGTTTTGCAAGTGACTTTCTGTTCGGTTATTGTGAATGACTGGAATCTGACACGAATTGTAACCGATTTTCATCTTACAGAATGTGGCGGTTTCTATCTTATAATTTGCAGTGTCAGACGAGAGCATGAGTGAGCCTACGGAAATTATTGTTAAGTCTTCCAAGCCCTGGTTAGAGCAATCTTCACCTGTGCTGGCATCGCTGATTTTGCATCTCACAATTCTGTCCGTCTGTGCAGTTGCGACCTTCTCCATTCCAAGGGAAAATTCTGTTAATACGATGATCTCTGACTTTCCAGTCATCGACACCGAGCAGACAGAGATTTCTCTCAACGACACTGACTTTCAAGATGAATCGAGCAGTTCCGCAGGAACTCTTGTCGCGAACGACATGAAGGTCGTTTCTCAAGTGGTGAATTCAACAGTCGATGCGGCTCCAGAATCGGAAGAAGCAGTTCCATTAAGTTTCAGTCCGAGCGGAGCGGCAACGTCCAGTCTGACCGAAGCGGTCTCACCAATCGTGCAAAGCTCGAGCCTTAGCGACGGAGGTCAAGGCGATGGAACTGGTGGAGATGGCGACGGAACCGGTGAAGACGATTTCTTCGGTTTAGACCTCAAAGGGACGAGCGTCGTTTTTGTTGTCGATGCCTCAAGCAGTATGAACTTCCCGCACCCCGGTCCAGCGAAGACACGCTTTGGACGTGTCAAAATTGAATTGGTAAAGACCATCGGAAAGATGGCTGTAAGTGATCGTTTCTTTATGATCTTCTTCAACGACATTGCCATCCCAATGCCAGCGAGCAAAATGGTCGATGCGACTCCAGAGAATCAGCAAATGTACCTGCAATGGATGGCACCCGGCAAAGCGAACGGAGATACCGAACCGGAAGCAGCTTTACTTGCGGCTCTCAGCCTCAGACCGCAGGTGATCTATTTTCTGACAGATGGACGATTCAATTACAGTGTCGTGAAAGCGGTCAACGCTGCGAATCATTCGAACATCGTGATCAACACTCTCTGTTTCGGTGACGATCAAGGTGAGAAATTCATGAAGCAACTCGCCGATACAAACGGAGGAGTTTATCGCCTCATCCCCGATGAACCTGCTGATAAGGAAACCAAAGATGCCATCGAGAAAAGTAAACCGGAACCGCCGAAACTGACCAAGTTGCCTCTGTTGAATTAAGTTGCCAGATATGTCACATCGTGAATTCAGAGTTCATCTCGTCGAGAAAGATTATGTGGCATACAACCAGTTTGTGATGGAACGGTCATATGGCAAAAGCGTTAGCCAACGCCTATCAAAGTGGCTTGGATGTTTCTTAATTCTAATTGGACTATTGATGAGCTTGTCAGATTCCGGTCTTATAATTTTAGCTATTCCAATATTTCTCCTCGGTCTGTTTTACGTATTCGGTTTGACTTTACTGATGAAAGTTAGTGTAAAAGCAAATCTTAAAAAACTTCTTAGCCAGGGGCGTTCAGACACTCTTCTCGGCGATGTTTTCTACCAAGTCAATTCAGAAGCCTTTGAGACCAAATCTAACAGCGGATACCAGGGCAGTTATTGGCATGCTCTAGATCGAATCGAAGAAACAGAAGATCACCTCTTCGTATTTAACTCCTCAATCAGCGCTTACATCGTACCCAAAAGAGAACTAACCGAATCAGAATTTGAAGAATTGCATAGCTTAGTCAATGAGCACTTCGCTGAAGCGAACCCAAGTCAACTTGCTGAAGCACCCGCTTGAAATGCTCTCTGTCGATGAGAACCAAGAGAGTGGTCCAGGACATCTCGGTCAGGTTACTTGCAACTTCGAGTCTGGAAATTTCTTTCGAACGTAGTAACTAGCTGCGAGCGTCACTAAGAAAAGAATTGAAGAGACTGTCTTCAACCAGGAGAATTGAGAGTTCACTTCTGTCGCTTGTAGAGTCTCTACTGCGTTTCTTGCGGCATCACGAACAGATGAGTTTGGATCGTCTTTAGTGATCGCGATTAAAGAAGGGGTCAGTTCCTTGGCATTTGCACCAGCATTCTTCATTGCAAATATGCTCGCCTCTCGAATTTCACCACTTTCGTCTTCGAGTCCTGATTTAAGAACTCCTAGATACTGCTCTGTCGACTTTGAAATTTCACCGAGAGCGTGTATTGCCTCTAATCGGATCGGCATTGAATGACTAGGGCTGGTTGCATTCACCCATAAATCACCAGCCGGGTTTTTAACTTCGCCAGTTGAACGGTTGAGGACATTCCAAAGCAGAGAGAGTAATAGAACCATTATAATTGGAATGACGGTCCATCCGGGAATACTCAAAGATGGTGTCGAGATCTCAGCGACACTTGGTTTCAAGACTCTGGTCGAAGGAGGAGAAGTCGTGCTCATCGCTGGAACAGTGCGTTCT
>JABJMI010000880.1 GCA_018659505.1 Planctomicrobium sp. | reverse complement strand
GTGCTAAATGAGAAGTTCAGTTCACAGAGCGCATGTTTCGTGCGCGGTTGCCCCGCCTCCATTCACATAGACCAGACGAAAGCGAGGTTGCCCGTCGGGATAGAGCAGCACTCCATTGGTGTCTTCATTGCTGCCAATGAAGATTTCCTGTTGTTTATTTTAATCCTTGTCGGCGTAGTGCTCGTAAGACAAACCCAACGACTCCGCCGCTAGTAGGCGTTTCTTACTGCTCAGGCGGACACCGCCGTCCATGAAAATGTCTTTGTAATATCCTTCGGGTCGTCGCGCCGTCGTAGTACGTGGCGGCTTGCCGCGGTCGAGTACGACGCGATCTTTCAGATTGTATTTCGCGCCGTTCCGCAATGTCAGATATTTTTCGTTGTCGGCAGTTTCCGGAGTCCACGTCTTCGGATTATAGAGCAACACAACACCGTCCTCTTTGCCGACGACTTCGAATTCATTCCCCCGAACGACGATTCCTGTCGCTTCGTCGATACCAATTCCCAGCAGCGATTCGCGGTCGATGCCCGAGTCCATTTTGCTATCAGGATCCGTCAGGACTTCGATTAGGCCGCCCTGGCGATTGCGCGGGATTACGTGTTGATCGATTGCAGAATTGGTGATGTATCCCAGACCACGTTGGTGGTCACCGATAAGAATATTGCTTCCCTTGGTGTCGCCGCGAACGAGAAAGGATCCTTGAATCGACGCACCGGCGGAGCTTCCTCCAATGACTCCACCTCTTTCGAGGACGGCGTGTAACTCCCGTTCAACGAGGGTGTCCAGATATGCATCCGCGATCCGCCACTGCCGTCCACCACTAAACCAGACGGCATCTGCCTCGCGAATCGGCTTGCTGAGAGATTCTTCGTCAGCCTCAGTTCGGTCGTGTGTATGGACGACTGTCACATGCGGCATCTTGAGCCCTTCACGAGCGTAAACGGCAGCATAGTGGTTGGCATAGTCATAATCGGGGCTCGTGGATGAAGCAGTCGGGATCACTACAAGCCTGGCATTCACGCCGCCAGCAAGTTTGACGAAATGATCGAAGACTAAATGGTCTTTGTCTCCGCCACCGACGATGACCAACGTGCCCTTGGTGGGGCCAGTTGTTTCGGCTAGTAACCGCGACGGTGAAATCGCCATTGAAACGAAAAAGCAGAGAAGCCCGCAAATCGCCGAACGAATAACACGTGGACTCGCGCGAACAAACGAGTCAGTAAGTGCAGCTAGAGCATTTTTAAAATAGGTCTGGACGGTTCTGTCTCGTGGCGCGAACGTATTGACTTGTGAAAACGTATTTCGCGGACAAGAGAAGCATTGGGAAAGTTCTAGAATAGTTCGCATGATCGGTTCTCCGACTAGACAAGGTATTGCATCAATGGCGAAGTGATCTTAGAACAGGACTCCTCTGTCCGACAACGCTGCGAAAAGTTATTCTCTTGTGGCTTCTGCGAGGCTTTACTTGCCAATGCAAGGGGAAGCGAGTAGCGGTGGTCTTACGACTCATTGTGTGATGCCTCAACGTGCCATTGTTGATAACTTTGGTTGGTTCATACTTTTCGCTCTCTTCTAGGGGCTTGTCTCTCAGCGACAACTTTGGGACAATTCGCTCGCCTGATGGCGGTCGTTCCGTGATTGGTTCTTGCCGTCAGGGATGTGTCGGATAACGGCAACGATCCAACTCTCTCTTTTGTGGGATGTTGGATCGCAAGACTCAAATAGCAGCTTCAATTAAAAATGTAAAATCCAGATTCGCTAGACGAATTGACTGTCTCAATGGAAACTTCCGTCTGTTTTGCCGGACACTTAAAGTGTCCGGCAAAACAGCTTGATTCATTGAGACTTTGCCGACATCTCCGCAAAAGTACCTGAAACAATTCAACCGAATGCCTCTAGGACCCTCAGATGCACCGATTTCTGATTACCGCCATACTCACAGCTGCCTTTCTCTCGCTGAGTTCTTCATCTTTCGCTCAGCGACTGGAAATTCCACGTCGTCACGAAAAACCACCCGGGCCTCCGCTCTCTGCCGAAGAAGCAATCAAGAAGATGGTGGTCCCCGAAGGGTTTTCTGTTGAGATCGTCGCCAAAGAGCCGGATGTCGTAAATCCGGTCGGCATGGCGATTGATGAAAAAGGTCGCTTCTGGATCACCGAAAGTTTCGAATACCCTCGCCGTGAAGCTGGTCCCGGTAAAGACCGCATTAAAGTTCTGGAAGATACCGATGGAGATGGAGTTGTCGACAAAACGACTATCTTCGCTGAGGGGCTGAATATTCCTTCGGGGATCGCAGTCGGTCATGGCGGAGTGTGGGTCGCGAACTCGCCCGACATCCTCTTCATGCAGGACACTGATGGAGACCTCAAGGCGGACAAAATTGAAACTGTCGTCACTGGTTTCGGTCGTGATGATACTCACGAGTTACCGAACTCACTGACCTGGGGACCGGATGGTTGGCTGTACGGTTTGAATGGAGTCTTTAATTATTGCAACGTGAAGTATTCAGAGACGAACCCGAACTTTGACCCCCAGCATCCCGGCTTCAAGTTCACCTGTGCGATGTTCCGAATTCATCCGCGAACACGCGAGTTTCAAATCTTCGCTGAGGGAACAAGTAACCCGTGGGGCATTGCATTTAATGGAGACGGTGAAGCCTTTATCTCCGCCTGTGTGATTGATCATCTCTGGCACATCGTCGAAAGTGCTTACTACATTCGCCAAGGTGGTCCCTATCCTCCCCACACTTGGCCGATGCGTTCCATCGTCGACCATAAACATCAAAAAGCAGCCTTCTGCGGCATCACCTGGTTCGATTCAGAAGCGTATCCGGAAGAGTACCGAGATGTATTGTACATGGGGAACATTCACGGCGGTTGCATTAACGCCGATATCGCAGAGCGCAGCGGATCAACCTACAAAGGTCGCCCCCACCCGGGATTCCCAGCACCAAAGGGAGCCTTCGAGCACGACACCGTCCGCAAAATCGGGGAAGGCGACGACGCCAAACTCGCAGACTTCCTAACCGCCAATGATGCGTGGTTCATGCCAGTCGTACAGAAAGTCGGTCCTGATGGCTGTCTGTATATCTTAGATTGGTACGACCGCTACCACTGCTACCAAGACGCCAACGCCGACCCAGCAGGAATTGAACGCGAGAAAGGCCGGCTGTACCGCGTCGTCTACAAAGGGCATGAGAACAAGAAAGCGGAAGACCTCGGAGCGAAGAGCGATGACGAACTGATTGTGTTGTTAGGGGATTCGAATGTTTATAATCGTACTACTGCTTCGCGACTCCTTGGTGAACGGGCGCACGAAGCGACAGCCGATAAACTGAAGTCGCTGGTTTTGGCTAGGGAAACACCTCGCACAAAGAAGATACAAGCAATTGGAAGCATCTCGGTAATGGGTGCTGTCAGCAATTCATTTCTCAGTCAACTCATACAACTCGATGATCGAGGTCCTTATAGCGATGAAATACTGAGAGGATGGGCTGTGCGATTAGGAGGAGACAACCCGAAAGCATTCAGCTATTCCCTTTACGATCTATTCCTTGAGGCTCCATTCGATCGATCCCTAGTCGTTCGCCGCAACCTAGCGGCATGGCAACAAAAAGTTCCTTTGGCTTCACTGAGCAATAAGCCGGAGGACAAACAGCAAGCGAGTTGGGATATGAATGCTCTCTCAAAAATTCTCACGGAGAACGAGTCTGATCAGATGTTGGCTCACGTCGTCTGGCAAAAGCTATTGCCACTCATCAAGAGTAGTCCGCAAGACGCTGTTTGCGAACTCTTTAATAGTTGGACATTCGAATCGCCAGAAATTGAGCCAATTCTCGAGCGCGCAATCCCAGTGCTCTGTGAGAGACGATCGCTCGACGGAGGAGAGTTAGGTCGGCTGATCTCTGACACAATTGATTCTGAGGATGCGTCAGAGCATCTGAAAAATTCGGTCGTGCAAAGTCTTAATCAAGCCCTGCGGCAAGGACAACTCTCACCACAGCAACGGGAGGAGCTTCATGCTTCACTAAAGAAGGCGAACCATTACCTTGATGAAAGGCCTGCAATTGCCATTTCGATGACATTGCTTGGCGATGAAGATGCGATGAATCTGGTACGTAGGTCATTTAACGATTCAAAGGCTACTCAAAACATACGTCTGGAATCATTGCAAGCACTCGTCTCTGCGAAAGCCCCGAATATCGTCAAAGACATTAGCGATTCCATTGGCGGAACTAATGCTCCCAAAGAGTTTCGCATCAAAGTCATCGAAGCCATCGGCGGCGTCAACGATCCAGAGATCGGAAAGTTTCTCGTCGACAACTACCCTACATGGGAAGGCGACGTGAAACCTCGCGTAATCGAAGTTCTCACGCAACGGGACAGTTGGTCCATCTCTTTACTGGAAGAGATTAAAGCAGAAAAGATCAACAAGGACGTCGTCAACCTCAATCAGTTAAAGCGAGTTGCATCTTTCAAGAACGACGAACTTCAAGACCTCCTCACCAAAGTCTATGGGCAGATTCGTGCCGATCAGCGTTCGGATCGGCAGCACATCATCAACCAGCAGCGAGACTTCCTCAACGGAACTCCCGGTGATCCGCACAAGGGAATCGCAATCTTCAAGAAAGTTTGTGGTCAGTGCCATAAAATGTATGGAGAAGGAGCCGAAGTTGGTCCCGATGGAAGCCGAGAAACCCGGTATGTTTACGTGGATATATGACGGCATTTGTGACGGCGTGTCCGCCCAGGTTGAGAAATTCGGACGGACCTTAGGGAATTTGAAGCC
>JABJMI010000690.1 GCA_018659505.1 Planctomicrobium sp. | reverse complement strand
TTGAAAACTACGACGCCAATACTGAAGGTGTTCCAGACAGATCGCAGTTCCGCGAGCAACTGTGGTGAGTGGCTGAGGATCGATTCTTACTGGGATTCCGAGATGCTCTCGGAAGAACTGGTCGCTGTTGCGAAGGAGTGCTCCTCCGCCGGTCAAGATGATTCCGGTGTCTGCCAAATCGCCAATCAGTTCAGGATCACAAACTTCGATAGTCGCCTTGATGTTGTTCACAATCTTCCACAGACAATCTTCCATTGCCAGGCGAACTTCCTCGCTAGTAATGATTGCTTTGCGAGGAATACCGCTAATGCTATCGAGCCCGCGGACTTCTGTATTCAGTTCATTGTCGAGGGGGTAGGCGCTGCCCACTTCAATTTTCAATTGTTCTGCTGTCGCGATTCCGATACGAAGAGAGTATCGCTGACGTACATAGTCGACAATCGCTTCATCCATCGTTTCGCCAGCGATTCGACTCGAACGACTGGCGACGATTTCCCCCAAACTCAAAACTGCCGACTCAGTAGTTCCTCCGCCAATATCGCAGACCATATTGGCGAGCGGCTCAGAGATGGGAAGACCCGCTCCAATGCTGGCAGCTTTTGCTTTCTCGATGAGATAAATTTTACCGGCGCCTGCACGCTCGGCTGAATTGAAGACAGCACGTTTCTCAACCGGAGTTATCCCCGACGGGACAGCGATCACCACCCGAGGTCGCATCCCCGACTTTTGCGGGGCTGCCTTCTTCATAAAATAGCGCAGCATCTGTTCGCACAGTAAGAAGTCTGTAATGACGCCATGGCGAATCGGCTTCACTGCCTCAATTGATCCGGGAGTCCGACCGACCATCTGACGAGCCAATTTCCCGACCGCAGCGCCTCGACCAAGAATCTGTCGAGACTTCTTCTCCAAAGCGACGACGCTCGGTTCATTCACAACGACACCGTCCCCCCGCATGGTGATCAACGTATTCACCGTGCCGAGGTCAATCCCGAGATCGGGACAGTACCAGTCGCGTAACCTATTCAGCATCCGTGCTTTAAGTCCATCCTTGGAAATCTAAAATGGGGTCATTGGCAGGAATGTCCTGCACTTTAAAATCTATGTTTGTGAGTTTTACAACCAGTTGCCTGATTACCGCAAGATGAGATCATTTAATGCCAATTCATTTCTGGATTCGAAATTGACACAGAGTGAATCAAGCCTCTAACCTTTTAACTGCTAAGTACGCGACAATTTCCATGGCTGGATATGCCTCAATTCATAAAGCAGGAATGACTAACTTTAGTCGCTTCCACTAAGAGGAACATTCTAATGTCACGTGGCGAAATGCTTGATGTCGCTGCAACTGTTGCTTGGAGGTATTCTGCTTACCGATCCTATCACAGCGATGAGGCAGAAGCAGTCAAAGCTATTCGCCGGAAGTGTCCGTCATTCACTAAAAAACAGTGCGAGAATGCTTTCCAGTCTGGGGTGAAGCTCTACACACGCGTTAAAAAACTTGTGAAAGAGAATGCAGATGATTTATGGAAACTATACAAAGAAGGTGACGACAGCTATACAAATCTACTAGACGACCAGCTACGCAAAGAATTCCCCGCTTATCGCGTTTCTACTTTACGCACGATGGTAGGCATGAATTTTTACTATTGGCACATGCGCTGAAGCGAATACGTCGCTACAAAAGTAGACTGAATATATATCCAGCCTGTTAAGCTCAACATGAACTTGTCTCAGAAGATTATTCATCACTCGCAGGACGTTGACGACGATTGTTGCTGTCGCCACCATCTCGATTTCCTCGGTTTCCTCGCTGACCGCTGAACATTGCTCTTCGATCTAGTTCGAATGCTTTCCCTTTCAGTTCTTCGAACTTGGATTTCTGTGCATCAGTCAAGACAGCTAGAAGTTTTGTTTCGGTCTCTTTGCGTTGTGCTTCGCCTTTTTCACGCATTTGAGCGAATCCTTCTCTGCCTGCTTCTCGCAATTCCTCAAACATCTTGCGTTGTGCTTGACGAGCTTCTTCATTGATGTCTGCAATTTCGAGCTGTTGCTCATCTTTCAACTCGAGTTTGGCAGCGATTTTCTCATCTTCGAGTGCCCGAACACCTTGCAACTGAAGTGTAATCTGGTCCAAACGAGTTTGCTGTTCTTTGGTTAATTGCTTATTGAGCTTCTCTGCAACACCTTTACTCATTTCCTGTTGTTTGGCACGCATCTCTGCAATTGCTTTATCACGAGCATCGCCTTCCAACTCACGAATACTGCCAAAGCCGGAGAACGCTTCCCGAGCGGATTCGCGAGATTTGGTAATGATCTCTTTCACAGCTTCGAGCTTTTCCCCTTCTAGTCCGATCTCCTTCTGAACTTGTTCAGAACCAAGTAAGGCGGAAGAATTCATTTGTCCACCACCAAAACCGCCTCGACCTTGACCGCCGCCAGGGCGCTGAGCTTCAGCAACCGGTGCAAGAATCGCCAGAAAAGCGAGGAGGGCAAAAGAATTCAGCGAACGCAACATGGGGTTTCTCCGTTGAGGTAAATTAAAAATTTAGTATCAAATCTATTTTGTGACAGCCAGTACGAAATGTAAGAAGATGAACTACAACTGACACTCACACCTAGTACTTACAGCTGGTCGTACTCATTCAACCCTTGAAACAATTATAAGTTTCGAAGGAATTCTTCCCCTGCGACTATTTTGGAGAGGATGGCACCACTTGACAGCAAAATTGGAATCAAGTCTTGTATGTTCAGGTTTGCTTTTCTACCTGTTCAACTAAGACTTTGAGTTGAAGGTCGACTTTGCGACCCCCTTGCTTCGTTATTCCACGAGATCGGTTGTGTGTTCGCGAACCCAAGCGGTGAGACCATTACGGTCAAGGTCACCAGACGCAACAGACAAGATAATGCGTTCCGCGTCGTCGACATCTGCCTGAAGTTCAAAGTTATTGAACATCAAGATTGCTTCAATGCTCGCGTGACCGACCCGCTTATTGCCATCCACGAAGGGATGGTTTGCTACCAACGCAAAACCAATCGCAGACGCTTTCTCAATGAGTGTTGGATAAAGGTTTTTACCATCGAACGTCATTGAGGGTTGTGCTACTGCCGATGCCAACATGTTTTGATCGCGAATTCCTTCGGAACCTCCGGATGTTGCGATGAGGACAGCATGAATCCTGATAACATCACTGACCGTTAGCAGACGCATCACGAAAGCCGCTCATAGAGTTCAGCATTTTTCCGAGCGATTCGCTGCGCCAGGTCTGTAATGTCATTATCTGCTTTTTGCAGCAGGTCATCGACTGCCCGCCGAATCAGTTCATCCGCTGGAATTCCAGATCGGTCTGCTAATTTGTGCAGCTTCTCCGCTCTGGGCTGTTCAAGAAGTTTGGAAATTTCGTTAGTCATAATATCATTGTACCACAGGGTTGACCTTGCCGACAAGATTTCAAAAAACTGGATTTTTTTCAAACCGAAGTGATTATCTCGCATGACCTTTCATCAGACGCTCAAGATGCAGCTTCACCGATTCTGCCAGGGCATCCGGGTGATAGCCACCTTCTAGCAGGCTGACGAGTCTGTTTTGGCAATGTGTTCCTGCGACCTGCATGACCATGTCGGTCAGTGTCGCGAAGTCTTCGGTTTCGAGTTTTAGGGAGCCGATGGGGTCAAGGTGGTGGGCATCGAAGCCGGCGCTGATCAATACAAGTTCTGGCTTCGAGACTTCAGCAGCCTTGTGCAAAGTTTTTTCAAATCGCTCAAGGATCTCTTTTCGTGAGGTTCCGTAAGTGATTGGTTCATTGAATGTCTTACCGAGTCCCGCGCCCCGACCAGTTTC
>JABJMI010000860.1 GCA_018659505.1 Planctomicrobium sp. | reverse complement strand
AGTAACCTCGAACCTCGGGACTTAGTCGATGATGCGTTCTTGAGAAGAATCCCATACAAAATCCATGTACTCGATGCTGAAGAAAACGATTTCCGAAACTTGTTTATCAAACTCGCTCGCAAAGATAAGTTTTCATGTTCTCCAGAAGCTGTTGATTATCTAATTCAAGAGCACTATGTGGCAGCTCAGCGACCATTCCGCTATTGCCATCCTCGTGATTTGATGCGACAAATCGAAAATCGCAGCACATTGCATAATCTGCCGAAAGAGATCACAAAGGATGCCATCGATCAAGCCGTCGAAAATTATTTTTCAATCATGTAACTTGTAGTTGAGATCACCGTACTCCGCTGACTACGGTGTAGCCCCGTAGTTCTGCGACTTGTATCTCTGAAAACAACTGAGACATGCGCGCTTCGAGCCACTCTCGATCTTTCGTCACGATGTAGACGCGACCACCTTCTTTCAGATTGCGAACGGCTGATTGAAGAAAGATCTCAGAGATTTGAAAGTGTGAGTAGTACGGAGGATTTCCGACGACGACATCGAACTCCCCTTCAAGTCCATCGTCCTCTCCTGCCGTCCCATCATGCGAAAGAGTTGCAGCCACATCTGTGAGTTCATTGAGTTCTGCACTTAGCATGGCACTTTCCACAGCACGTGCATTCGCATCTACAAAGTGGACAGCAACATTCTCTGCTCTCTTTGCCGCTGCACACCCTACTGTTCCCGCTCCGCAGCCGATGTCCAGGACATGATCATTCGCTTTGATTTCCATCGTTTCGATCAGTGCTCTTGCCCCCACATCCAATCGTCGATGGCTGAAGACCCCTGCCCGACTGGTCGCTTTGATGAGGTTCTCTCCATCTCGAAAGCCAAACTCAGCGGAGAAGTCTTTTATTTTTTTTAATGGCTTCAATTTTTTAAGCCGATAAGCGACGCCTTTGCGTTTCTGTAATCGCGTCAGATTCTTGCCTAATTTTTCAACTTCGTGGTGAAACCATTTATCTTTCTTGTAATCAATTGAGACAATGAGCGTTCCGCCAATTTTTAAGCGATCATAAGCCTGTTGTAGCAAGTCGCGAGAAAGTTCACTTTCCCCCGAACGTGACATCGGTAACACACACAGGTCAAATTCTTCATCTGGCAAATCCGCAGAGCAAAGAACTTGCACTCGAGAATCAAGCTCTTGGCACCACTCTGCTGTTTCGCTGGCAGGGAACAGTTCTACAAAATGGCAATAGACTTCTGCCTCGGGAAGATTCTGTGCAATTTCCATGGCACATTGTCCTCTGCCGTTCGTGGTACACAATACTCGCTGCGCCTTCAGTTCGCTCGACGCGTTAATCGCCAGTTGTTCAGACAAAGGCAGTCTGTATTCCACTCCCCCTTCTTCGTAATCCTCAGACATAAAGCTCTTCATTTAAAAATTCTATTTGAAATCGAACGTCTCATTAGATCAAATCATTCTCGCGGCATCAGGGTGAAACAGACCTGACACCATTCTCAATCCCTAATTCGCTTGACGTGTACTCAGCGATAACATTATTTAAAAGCACATCAGACACTATTAGGAATGAAAATGCGATCTGGACTGAAAACCGGTTCCAAAATTGAGATCACCAGGCACATCAATGAGTCTCAGACAATCACTTTCGATGGTCTCCCGCCGGTACTGGCAACACCGTTTCTGGTTTGGATGCTTGAAGAATCTGCGATGTCGCTGATAGCGGAGTTCCTTGAGGAAGACGAACTGACACTCGGAACACAAATTGATATCGAGCATTTAGGCATGGCGCGGATTGGTGATGAGGTCATTTTCTCAGCCACGATGATTCAAATGGAAGGCCGTCAACTCCTCTTTAATGTGCAAGCGACCAATCATGGTAAACTGATCTCCAAGGGGTTGCACCGTCGGACACTCGTTTCGAAATCGAAATTGATCAAGAAGTTAAGTTAAGAGTCGACTCTGTGTTCTCATGGAAGGACCGTTGAGCGAAATAGCTTCTCTGTGTGTGCATGGGTACTCTCTTCATCTTGAATTCAAACCTCCGTGCCTCTGTGCCCCCGTGGTGAATTTCCCTTCCTCATTATTTTCAATCTCGTAATTCGACGAAGAGATCATGGAATCTTGAAGTTGTCGGATTTTCTCCTCGCTGATTTCCGCAGTTCGTTTTCCACCTGCACAGACTGCTGACCTGACTGCAATAACATCAACAGGAAGTTTTGCGAGTCGTTCAACATCGCTCTCGTTCAATCTGCCAGCGACCGAGCAGAACATTCCCGCATTGTGAATTGATTCCAAATACTTAATCAGCTGCGAGTCGCTGACCCAGTCGGAAAAGCGAAGATTGCCCTTCTGGAAGGTGTCGAACAAAACACCGCGACAATTGCTCTCAGCGGCAGCGGAGATGATTTCTGGAATGCTGGGAGCCTGGGCAATCTTGGCATCGGCATAAGCAACTGCGATCCAATTGGTTTGTGAAGAATCCTCAAGGCAAGCTTCGATTCTGCTTCTTATCGAAACCCATATATCTCGCCAGTCTTGAAGTGACGCGAGTCTCGATAGCCCTAGTTTCATGTAATCCAGTTGAGGTAGCTGAAAGTCTAGACTGCATTCGGGCTCAATCCAGTCAATTGCCTCTCCTAAAGCTGCACTAGCTCGCAAATTTGAATTCACAGCATGAATTGCATTCACACATTCATTGATCTTTGAAGAATCTAACATCCCCAACGAGCCTGAATTTGGCTCTTTCATATCAATGATTGGAACCGCAACCCTCGCAGCGATGATAGCTTCTTGAGGAGATCGAACGCTCACAAGCAGTTGAGGAGGCATGGTTTAACACTCTTTGATGAACTTTTGTCAGGTAGAGAGTAACGCCCTAGGTGAAGGATGCACAACTGGGAGAGTTTTTTGAAAGTTTTATAAAAAGACCCCTAAGACGCATGATTTCCTTAAAGAAATCGAATTGTCACGTTTTGAAGATTCTGTTATCACTCTCTTTCCAAGACACTTCAAGGCAATGACCGGGTGGCACATTCGCAAATGTTTCACTCGACTCAATAAGACAGGAAGTCAATATGTCGTCAAGGAACGACGACGCGAGTGCCAAAGGTGCTCAGCGTTTACGATTGCTTTTCGTGGATGACGAAGCTCCGATCCGTATGGTGATGGGCGACGAACTTGAACAGATTGGTCACGATGTGACCGTTTGTGAAGGTGGTCAAGAAGCCATCGATAAGCTTTCCGAAAATGTCTACGACGCTGTCATCACAGACCTCAAGATGCCTGGCATCGATGGTTGGGGTGTGATTGAGCATATCAACAAGGCAAAAATCGATACCGATATCATCATCAGCACCGGTCATGGTGGAATCGAAGATGCGATCCGAGCGATTCGTGAGGGGGCTTACGACTTCTTGCGAAAGCCATACAAAATTGTCGAGATTGCGAATGTTCTCAATCGAGTCGCAGCCAAGCGATCTCTCGAAAACCGAGCGAAAGCCTTAGAGACCGAACTACAATCGGTACGTGGCAAAACACAGCTTATCGGTGAAACCGAAACAATGAAGCGAGTGAAAACACTCGTCGAGCGAATTGCACCTACGGATTCCAGCGTTCTCATCTTAGGAGAAACGGGAACCGGTAAAGAGGTTGTTGCTCGGAGCATTCATGACCATAGCTCGCGTTCAAAGATGCCATTCGTCGCAGTCAACTGCGGAGCACTGCCTGAAAGCCTCGTTGAAAGTGAACTCTTCGGACATAAGAAAGGTGCCTTCACAGGCGCCGATGCACCACGCAAAGGACTCATCGAAGTCGCCAATGGTGGAACATTGTTTCTCGATGAGCTTGGTGAACTCGACAAGTCGATGCAGGTGAAACTGCTCCGTTTTCTAGAGTCTGGTGAAATCCGCCGAGTCGGTGAGAACGACGCCTTCAATGTCGATGTTCGCGTCGTCTGTGCTACAAATCGTCACTTGCAAGATATGGTAACAGATGGCAAATTCCGAGAAGATCTCTTCTTCCGAGTAAACACCTTCGAAATTCGTTTGCCGGCACTCCGTGAACGGAAAGATGATATTCCCGAACTCTCTCGCTTCCTTGCAGCGAGGTGTATGAAACGTGCGACTGTTCCAGAGACTCTGCTCTCGCCAAAAGCTGTCGACATGTTGCGTGCTCACGACTGGTCAGGCAACGTAAGAGAATTAGCAAATGCGATTGAGCATGCAGTGATTCTTTCTTACGGAGAAACAATCGAGCCGGAACACCTACCGAGCAGCATCACTCGTCGCTCTGCCAGTTCTGATAAGCCATTCGTAGTCACAAATTTCTCGCATCCATTGACGCTGCGTGAAATTGAAATGGAAGTGATTCTGCAAACCCTCGACAAATTCAACGGCGACAAACCTCTGACCGCTGATGAACTTGGGATTGCGTTGAAGACGCTGTACAACAAGCTGAATCAGTACCAGGCTCACGATCAGGCAGACGCTGCATAGGGAGTCGGCTTCACGAAGACGTGCGATTAGTCCGTTCTCGCAAACATCCGCAAAGTCCTGTATCACTGATTTTTCGTTGAGGGTTTAGCGTTAAGAGAAAAGTTAGTCATCTCAACGCTAAACGATAAACGCTCGACGAATCACACTACTCTATTTCAGTTTCACGCAGAAACTTCGCAGCCTCTTCAGGCGGAACGGAGTTGATGTAGAACCCGCTGCCCCATTCGAAGCCAGCGACTCGACTCGTGCGGGGGAAGAGTTCGATATGCCAACGGAAATGCGGTAAATCTTTGCTGGAAAACGGTGCTGAGTGTAAGACGTAGTTGTACGCGGGATCATCGAGTGCGATTTCGAATTTCATCAGCACCGACTTCATGACAGTCCCCAGATCTTCAATCACTGGCTGCGTGACATCTTCGTAGTGACTCGATTGTTGCTTGGGAACAATCCAGGTTTCAAACGGAAATCGACTCGCATAGGGACACATCACGACGAAGTGTTCAGTTTCCAGAACAATACGATCTTCGGTCGAAAGCTCTTGTTGGATCATGTCTGAAAAAATTGAACGACCTCGGTAGTTGTAGAATTTCGCTGCGCCGTCAAGTTCTTCCTGGATTGTGATTGGCACGATCGGACTGACAATCATCTGTGAATGAGCATGATCGAGAGAAGCCCCTGCTCGCGCCCCTTTATTTTTGAAGATTAGCCCGTGGACTAATCGCTTATCGCGTTTGAGATCAACGAGTCGATCATGATAAACCCAGAAAACTTCGCGAATATTATCAACGCTTAACCGCGACATGTTCGCTTCGCGATGTGGACACTCCACAATCACCTCATGAGCACCGATGCCGTTCATCATGTCGTAGATGCCAACTCCACGCTTTTCGAGTTGTCCTTCGACAGTCACAGCGGGGAATTTGTTAGGAATGACACGAACTCGCCAGCCAGGTTGATTCGCCTGTCCGGAGGTCCGGTAAGCCATGATTTCGCCGGTCGTTGCATCTTCGTGCCCTTCCAGAAAAGGATCGAATCCTTCGCTGGAGAGTTCTTCTACATCTGACACATTCTGTGGGCGGGTGAGTCGATCGGGTGCGATAATGACCCAACGTCCAACAATCGGGTCTTTGCGAAGTTCCTGCATCCGACTTTCCGTAGCCATGATTTTGTTTCCTGCTTCTCAAAACATTCTCTGAAGTTGTAGGGTCCGCTTTGCGGACCATTAGTGCTGATAACCTTAGCTTAACTTCCAGAACATTAACGAGATACTACATCAACAATAAAAAATACGAGACAATTTCATTGAGAAATTGCCTCGTATTCGGATTGATAGCAGTAGACGTCAAATTGACGTCGCTAAATTACTCAGCTGCTGGAGGAAGTTTTCCAGCTTTGAGCAAGTCACCGAAAGTTTTGCCGTCGCCAGCATCACCTTTTTCAGCGGCTTTAAGAGCAGCTTTGATATCATCAGCGCCTTTGACGTTTTTCTTGCCCAAGGCTTTGCCAAGAGCTTTGCCGTAGTCGCTGACTTTTTTCTTGTCTCCGCCAGGCTTCCCATCTTTGGAGCCATGGCAAACGCCGCATTTCAATTCAGTAGCTTCTGAGATGTCGTATTGTCCTACAAAACCTTTTAGGTATTGTGGACGTGCTTCTGCCTGTTGAGGAGCAGCGGCAAACATTCCAACGACAGCAACAGCAGCTACCAAAAGCATCAATTTCTTCATACAAATTCCTCCAAAAGTCAAAGTTGAAAATCGACGGTGTGATCTTCGCTGCCTCAACTCAAGGCAATCGAATTGATAATCAGTCTGGTGCAGTCCATAAACACGGCACCGCCTTCGATAGTGTGATTAGAATTGTCTGATACGTCAGTGTCAATAGTTGTGAAATATTCAAACGATGTAGCATTCAGATTGTACCGAATACTACAAATATGATCTTGCGAACTCGCTATTGAAAAGACATATCACTCAGAGTTAATGCAAAATGAATGCCGAAATGCCCCAACTGTCATTTTTCAAGTCAATGAGTCTGATTACGACTGACTTCTCGCGAATTCAGCCTCGTTGTCAGAGACAGTAACGAACCTTAGAATCAGGTTGTCAAACGGAATGTTTTGAAACATAGTTACGAGTAATCAGGGAGTAAAGTGTGTCGCACGGATATGAAGCTGAACTGAAAACGGCAGTCGAAGCAGTCAAACGAGCTTCAATCATTTGCAGAACCGTTCAAAGCACAATCACTGATGAAGCTCTAGAAAAGAAAGACCTCTCGCCGGTCACTGTCGCTGACTATGCTAGTCAAGCTGTCATCTGCAAAGCATTGAGAGATGCCTTCCCAGACGACCAGATCGTTGCCGAAGAAGATGCTCGTGAATTGCGAGAGGATGAGAATAGTGCCTTCCGAGCACAAATCCTGAAAGAAATCCAGGCAACCGGAACGGAAGCGACCGAAGAATCAGTTCTGAAATGGATCGATTTCGGAAATCACGATGGATCCGCTGAACGATATTGGACGCTCGACCCAATTGATGGAACCAAAGGCTTCCTTCGTAAAGAACAGTTTGCAATCTCACTGGCACTGATTGAAAACGGAGTCATCCAGGTCGCTGCGTTAGCTTGCCCGAACTTGAGTGCTCGCGATGCCTGGGACAATGCACAAGGTGTCGTTCTTTCAGCAGTCAAAGGAAACGGCGCACAACTGAACCCGCTCGATCTCGATGGTGTCACACCTCACACTGTTCGAGTTTCGAGTACGAAATCAAAATCAGCAGCGAGAATGTGTGAGTCAGTTGAGTCGGGACACAGTTCACACGACTGGTCATCTCGCGTAAGAGAACAACTCAACTCAAGTGCCGATTCCGTCAGACTCGATAGCCAAGCGAAGTATGCGGTTGTCGCCAGAGGTGAAGCCGATGTGTATCTGAGACTTCCAGTCAGAGCAAACTACCAGGAGAAAATTTGGGATCACGCTGGTGGAGTTTTAGTGGTTGAGGAAGCTGGGGGAACTGTGACCGACGTCGATGGCAAACCACTTGATTTTTCACAAGGAGCGACACTGAAATCGAATCGGGGAGTTGTCGTCACCAATGGGCTATTGCATGATGATGTCATAAAAGCAATTCAAGCCGCAGAGTAATTGTAGGGTCCGCTGTGCGGACCAATGCAACCAAATTTGGTCCGCACAGCGGACCCTACGACTCTAATTGTTATCACTTACATTTGAATTAAAGCCATCCATGGAGCTCTTCGAGATTAGTCTGACGTTAGGAGTCGTTGTCGCAGCGATTATTGCGATGATGGTTTCTCGTGCTGGTCCAGATCTCATTTTACTCGCCGGACTAACTGTGCTGATCGTCAGCGGAATCATTCCTGCTAAGGACGCAGTCCATGGTTTTGCGAATGAAGGTCTGATTAGCGTTGCAGTGCTGTTTATCGTTGCCGAAGGTTTAGAGCAAACTGGTGCGATCACTTCACTCATCAAGAAAATGCTGGGGCTACCAAGTTCGCGTATCACAGCTTTACTCCGCTTAATGCTACCGACTGCCACCATGAGTGCGTTTCTCAACAACACTCCCGTTGTGGCTGTCATGCTTCCAGTGCTAGACGACTGGTCGAAGAAGTGCCGACTCTGTGTTTCGCAACTCATGATTCCTTTGAGCTACGCAACAATTCTCGGTGGACTCTGCACCGTGCTGGGGACAAGCACAACGGTCGTCGTGAATGGACTGATGTCCTCTGAAGGTTTAGAACCTTTAAGCCTGTTTGAACCTGGCTTTGTTGGTCTGCCCTGCTGCTTTGTTGGCT
>JABJMI010000252.1 GCA_018659505.1 Planctomicrobium sp. | reverse complement strand
GGTTCTTGTCGAGTAAGATGTTGAAGAAATGTAGATGTGCCGGGTAGGGATCTTCGAACGGTGGTTCCCCTTCGTATTGCAGCGACTTCTCTAGCTTTGATCCGTACAGCGCGAGTTGTCTGGCGAGATCGAGTTCTTCCGCAGGTGCTTCGATGGAGCGGGCGAAGCGGACGACTGAATTTAAGTGCGAGACGTCGACATGATAATTTCCACCTTCGAAGATCCAGTCTCTTCCGGTGAGAAGTTCTTTCAGCGAAGCTCCCGGTTCGATCATCGGAACCTTTTGTTCGACGTGACGTTTGACCGCTTCGACCAGATCTTTGTAGAGGCTTTTCACCATCAGCTTTGAGCAAGCTGTCCGGTGTTCCGAACTCATTTGCGGCAATGCCTGATCCAGTGCGGTGATCGTGCTGCATGTCCCGTGACCGTTCAGCATGATCTTCACGCCCTTGGGAGGATTGACTCCCTGGTACATCGCTAGCTGTAGAATCTCCTCCATCTTCTCGTAATCTTCGATCTGATCGGGGAGTTCGTCGAGCGCCGCTGCGAGTTTTTCAGGTTCGCGAATGACTTGTAGATACATCCACGCTGAGGCGAGGTCGCCCTGCTCAATGAATTTCTCCCCAACTTCTCTGGCTGTCTCGACATACGTCGCTTCGACCTCTTTTCGATGCTCCTCTGGGACGTCTTGCAGCGAAGAGGGTCGAGAAAGAGGTAATCCTAGCTCTTGTTTTTTCTGCAACATCTTTGCATCAAAGAGCTTGTGGTATTCTTTCTGTTCTTCGACTTGCTTCACGAGTTGAGTGAGAAGAGCGGACGCATCTTGTTGTGGTGCAACTTGTTCAAGTGAATCAAATGACGAATTTTCCATGGTTCTCGGTAATCTTTCTCTTGAAAATTGCTAGCGTGGTCGAATGCTACAATGAGGAGTGTTTGAATTGTATGGATTTCAACACTTCTGAGGTCGGACAAATTTTCGGAATTCATGACTTCGAACCGTTTATGAATTGTTCGCAAGTCTGCTGCTGAGTTGAGATTATTGCAAATCGTACTGGCATTCGCAGCTATGATTGTGATAAAGTCCGCGATTCGTATCTGAAACGAAGGTCGCTTAGTAATTTTGTCAATGTTGGCAAGATGGCTACCTATCGTAGTTTTTTTAACACTTGAGTGCGAACTGCTCTGCGTTGGAGCGGAATCGCGGCAAGCTGTTGCCTTTTTTGGAACCCTAACAAAACAAAACAATCAGCTCTGCTAGAGACTTTTTCTTGAGTCTTTTTTCTGCAGTTGAGCGTGTTTTGTTCATGGCTCTGAGCAACCCCCAAGGTTTTTTTAGAATGGTCGATCGTAACCTTATTCGTGAATTTCAAGTTGATGATGAAGAGCTCAATGCAGCACTCGGTGGAGAACTGGGAGATTGGATTGATCACGATGAGAAAATGGACAGCGTCTACGACAAGACGTCCAGCCCTTTTGATGTCAATGAAATCGTAAACGGGGTCGTGCTGAGCGTTGAAGGCGACGAAGTTCTCGTCGACATTGGCTACAAAAGTGAAGGAATGGTTCCGCTCTACGAATGGGCGGATGATGAAGAACAGCCACAAGTTGGCGAAACAATTGAAGTTCTTCTGGAAGAGATCGAAGATGATTTCGGTTTAGTTCTGCTCTCGAAACGAAAAGCAGATCGCCAGAAAGACTGGAACTGGGTTATTGGACGCTACGACGAAGGGGACACAATCGTCGGTATGGTTGTCCGTAAAATCAAAGGTGGATTGCTCGTCAACATCGGCGAAAGCCTTTCGAGTTCAGGCGCTCGAGGCGTGAACGTCTTCTTGCCTGCGAGTCAGGTCGATATCCGTCGTCCGTCGGACATTGGCGATTTCGTGAACAACGAAATCGAATGTATGATCCTCAAGATCGACGATGCTCGGAAGAATATCGTTGTTTCACGTCGTCGCTTAATCGAAGAACAACGTGCGGAAATGAAGCGCAAGTTGCTCTCCGAACTCGAAGACAATCAAATCCGAACTGGTGTTGTAAAGAACATCGCAGACTTCGGTGCCTTCGTCGACCTCGGTGGCATCGACGGTCTCTTGCACATTACCGACATGAGTTGGGGACGCATCAACCATCCATCTGAAATGGTTCAGATTGATGATGAAATCGAAGTGATGATCCTCAATATTGATCGCGAGAAAGAGAAAATCGCTCTCGGTTTGAAGCAGAAATTCCCAAGCCCGTGGGACAACGTCGCGACCAAATACCCAGTTGGCGAACGTGTGACTGGCGAAGTTGTCAACGTGATGACTTACGGTGCCTTCGTGAAACTCGAAGACGGTATCGAAGGTCTGGTTCACATCAGTGAAATGTCTTGGACTCGCCGCCTGAACCATCCTAACGAAATGGTCAGCATCGGTCAGGAAGTCGAAGTTGTTGTCCTCGGCATCAACACTGACAAACAAGAGATTTCACTCGGCATGAAGCAGACTCAGCCGAACCCATGGGACAATGTCACCGACAAATACCCAGAAGGTGCCAGCGTCACAGGAGTTGTTCGCAACCTGACGAATTACGGTGCATTCATTGAACTCGAAGAAGGTGTCGACGGACTATTACACGTCAGCGACATGTCTTGGACTCGCAAGATTTCGCACGCCAGCGAAATGCTCAAAAAGGGCGACGAAATCGAATGTACTGTTGTCTCAGTTGATGAAGAGCGAAAACGTATCGCTCTTGGTCTGAAGCAAATGGGCGACGATCCTTGGGAAACACGAATTCCAGAACAGTATCAGCCTGGTTCTATCGTCAAAGGTTCAGTCACGAAAATCACCAACTTCGGTGTCTTTGTTGAACTTGAAGAAGAACTCGAAGGTCTGTTGCACGTCTCAGAACTGACTGGTGGCGACGAAGAAAAATCTGTCGAAGACGTTGTCAATGTTGGCGATGAAATCGAAGTCAAGATTCTTCGCGTCGATACCGGCGATCGTAAGATCGGTCTGAGTATGAAACTCGATGCCGAAATCGAACCGGAAACCGGATCAGCTGCTCCTGGCGAAGCAGGACCGAAAGAGTTGAAAGGTGGAATGGGCGATTCCAGCGAACCTCTCTTCGCGTTGCCAACTGTTGCTGAAACAGAAGCAGCGGCGGAAGAAGAAAGTGCAGCTGAAGAAGAAGCTCCTGCTGAAGATGAAGCAACCGCCGAGACAACTGAAGAAGTCTCAGCCGAAGCCGAGGCGGAAGAAGAAGCAAAACCGGAATCTTCAGAAGAGTAACCGGCATAAGCGGTTCAGACGAACTTCAAACTCTGTCTGAATTCACATGACCCTACAAACGGCTTTCCGAGCATATCTCGGGAAGCCGTTTTTTTTGCGCCAATCGCTACCTCTTGGCAGGCTTTCTTCTTTTCACTTCAAAGTTATTGCAGCGACAGCTTCAGTCGAACCGATGTAAGAATTGCAATCTTAGTTTTCAGTTTGATTTTAAGTGAATTTATTACGAGCTACCAATCAATAATTTTCAGGAAGGGATGACCTCCCTTATTTTCAACGGTCAAATATTTATTGGAATCGTACAGAATCATTGAGAGACGAGAGAGCACTATGATCGTCCATTAAGGGCGCGACGAGCACCGGGATGGTGGAAAGAGTCCTCCGAAGATCCCTGCATTCCCCATGAAAATAATCGATAAGATTCCATGCAGAAAACTACTCGCCGCCGAACTGCAAGTGTCCAAAACCCACTTGAAACTTACCTCCGCGAAATCAACGAAACAGCGTTGCTGACCGCAGACGAAGAAAAGCAACTCAGCTATCGAATCTCCGACGGGGATATGTTGGCTCGTGATCGTATGGTCCGTGCGAATTTACGACTCGTCGTCAATATCGCTCGCGGCTACTCGGGCAAAGGTTTACCTCTTCAAGATCTCATTGAAGAAGGGAACCTTGGATTGCTTCGAGCTGTTGAGGGTTTCGATCCAGAGATGAACACTCGGTTTAGCACCTATGCCAGTTACTGGATTAAGCAATCCATTAAACGAGCTCTCATCAATTCCGCAAAGACGATTCGCATCCCAGCTTACATGGTAGAGTTACTCTCTAAATGGCGACGAGCGAATGCGAAATTGCAAGACAAACTTGGTCGCACTCCCACTGCTGAAGAAGTTGCTAAAGAACTCGAATTGCCTGCAAAGAAGCTGAAAATCGTCAAAAAGGCAATTCAGTTGTACAACTCGACTCCACAAAACGAAGATGGAGACGGCAATGTTTCAATGGGCGAGTTGATCCCCGATGAGCGTTTCCTTGGACCTGAAGAAGAGTTAATCGGTCACGACAACCTCAAGCATGTTCACGAAATGCTCGAAGATATGGATGAGCGTGAATCAACGATCCTCAAACTCCGCTTCGGTCTCGATGACGGTGAACCTCGCACGCTTAAAGAAATCGGAGAAGCGATAGGCTTAACTCGCGAACGAGTACGGCAAATCGAATCCGAAGCCCTTAAGCGGATGAACAAAGGCTTGCTAGGAGATTGATCTTCGAAAGATTTTGAACAGGAGGAAGCAAAGAAAGCAGAGGAAATTATCTCCTCCGCTATCTCTGCTTCCTCCTGTTCTTCTTAATTATTCAGCATTGAGGGTCGACTCCTCTTCGGCTGGTTCTGAGTCACTCCCCTCTTCGACCTTTGCTGGTATCAATTGCTCAGCCATCGGAAGTTGATTGAGTTGCGTCAGTCCGAAACTTTCCAGGAAAAGCTTGGACGTCCCGTAGAGATAGGGACGACCTAACGAGTCGTCTTCACCGACGACCCGGATGAGGCTTTTCTCCATCAGCTGTTTAATCATCTCAGCTGCTTGAACTCCGCGAACGGCTTCCACGTCAGCACGTGTACATGGTTGCTTGTAGGCGATGATCGAAAGTGTCTCCATCGCAGGCGGAGAGAGTTTCATATACGACTGACGGTCGTTAATGCGGTCCAGCCATTTCGACAAATGCGGAAGCGTGAAGATTTTAAAACCGGCAGCGACTTTCTCAATTCGAAATGCAGAACCGGTCGCATCATAGCTGGCGTTCAATTGATCGATTATCGACTGAGCTTCCTTGACGTCTGCGAGTGTTGCCATTTGGACTAATTTGCGAAGCGATAGAGCACGCTCTGTCACAAACAAGGCTGCTTCAAGACGAGCCATTTTCGGCGAACGTGTCGCCTCAGTTGGAGCGTACTCAGTCGAGACTGAATCGGTTTTTCGACTGAGTCGCTGTCGCCAATCCCATCCATTTGTGTCTATCAACGAAAACGCCACAGATTGACGAGTTGATGAGAACTCAATCTGTGGCGTGGGTTTATTCAACATGAATGTAAGCGAGTAAAAAATCTATTTTAGTAACGTGAAGCTGTTGCTGAATTGGAAAGACGATACTGTTCCTGCAACCAGTTTTCGACCTGTCCGATTGCTTTATTGACTGCGAGGATCGGATCATTCTCTTCGGCTTCGAAGCGATGCATCACATGCGGGTTTGTTTGTGGTCGGTATAGGCAAACGAAAAGAAAACTTCCTTCGCGATCACCCCGTTCAAGGTGATACTTGATTCCAAGTTCAGTCAACCTAGCGGACGCTTCAGTCCAAGTTAGCATTTGAGCGGATGTTTCTGTTGTATTTGGATGACTTCCAATTGTTCCGGGAGTATCAAACGGATTGGCAGTACGCGCCGGTGGTTGATATATAGCAAAGTTTGAATTGCCACCTGAATTCGGTGCCTGGTTCCGAGAATCTTTATGTAATGAATTCGGCGGAGAGGCTGGCTGTCCATTCTCAAGATAGGTCTGTACCGGGGAGTTTGGCTGAGATCGAACAGGACTGTGCTGTCCCCAGGCAGGTGCTTCATTCCCCTGCTGTAGCGTTTGTTCCTGCTGGGTAGAAAACGGTGGAAACTCTTCTGAAGTGCCAAGTTGAGGAGAGTTCTCTGCCTGCTGATTCCATGGATTTTGCTCGTACGGATCGCGAATCACGATTTCGTCGCTGGGCGAGGCATTCAGATGTGCAATGTCGGGAACTCCGAAGATTGCCATGAATCCAACAGCTGTAATCGGAATGGAAAACAGAAACGTCAGTAACGTGCTAGCAATTTTGCCCATGTGCGGAACCTCCATGCGGTGCACGTGCCTTGCCATCCATCCCTGTCATTCGGCAAAACACTCCCGTTGTAATTGGTGCTGACGATTTGAACGGCAAGTCGACTGATGCAACGATCCTGTGCATCACACCATTGGAAAGAAAGGAGTAACGGGTTCAACTCCACTCGACTGTGATCTTTCACAATCGCCTCTCCAGTGATCGGATCGGCAGAATATGCCAGTATGCGTTTTTACAACAAGACCAATATTATGATTTTTTGAATGAGCCGATTCCCTTCATGTTGAATCACACAGAGCCGTAGGGAAGTGAGCCATGGGGGCAACAATTCTTTACACCTTCGCGGCATTGCTTCTTTGCGTTCATCACTTTGAATCCAGGATCCTTCTTCTGAGTCACATCATCCCAACTCAATCGGCAGTTCTTGCAACAACTCGGCGAAAGCTGCCGGTGGTTGAAAGTCTTACAGGCGGAATATGCAACTATTGCATGGGCATAACTTAAGTCATTGATCTGCAATGAATTAAGTTCGCTTCCACCAAGAAGGATCTCGCTGAAATCGCAACATCTGCGGACTTTTCTAATCTCAACTTGAGTGAAAAGGGGTTCTCAACAAAAGTTTTTCCACATACAACAAACCTGTCAGCGGCAGCATTCGCCAGTCGTTAACAATCCCCTTCCCGATGGTTTTTCGAATAAATCAATTCGCAAACATCGACCAATCTCCTTCCTCATCAAATCAGGATTCATTCGATGTCAAAAGACATTCGAAAGTTCATTCTCGCATTCAGTGCTCTTAGCCTGGTCGGTTGCAACTGTTTCACACCTGCATGGCAGATGAGGCAGGCTCAATTGCGAACCTATGAAATGTACCATGCCCGGCAACAACTCTCGGGTGAGTTGGCGAACAGCAAACAAATGGTCAATCAGCTCGCACTTGAGAAACAACAATCTGACCAAGAACTCGCCATCGCCAACGAGCGGTTGCAAAACCTTGCCCTTGAGCGAGGCAAGCTGCACGATCAGGTGAAACATTTGCTCACGACCTTACCGGCTCCAAATAATCCGCTTAGCGGGGCAGCGAATCGCCGCTTCGAAGATCTCGCTCGCAAATATCCAGAGTTTGAGTTCGACCCTGCGACGGGAGTCAGCAAGTTCAATGGAGATTTACTCTTCGCAACCGGCAGCGACCAAATTCAAACTGCTGGATATCAAATTC
>JABJMI010000845.1 GCA_018659505.1 Planctomicrobium sp. | reverse complement strand
CCTTCCAATCACCTTGCGACTTCTTCTTTACTTTCTCGACTGGCAACGTCGCTGACGATTTACTTTTAGCATTTCTTTCTCGCTCACCGTCATCAATTTCTTTATTTACAGAATAAACATACGCTTCGTAATCACCACCATAATTGCGGACACGTTGGTCTCGAACTTCAATCACAGATGTTGCCAGACTTTGCATGAAGTGGCGGTCGTGGCTCGTGAAGATGACCGTGCCTTCATACTTCTTGAGCGCAGTCGTCAGCGATTCAATCGTTTCCACATCTAGATGGTTACCTGGTTCATCGAGAATCAGCACATTATATGTCCCGAGCAAGATGCCGGCCATACAGAGCCGTGCTCGCTCACCCCCAGAGAGGACAGAGATCTTCTTCTTCGTGTGTCCTCCACGAAAGAGCATCGAACCGGCAGCGGCTAAAACTTCCTGTGTTGTGGTTCCTGGTTTTGCCTGATAATCAAGGTACTCAAGAACAGTTTGGTCAGGTGGTAACGTTGAGTAGACATGTTGAGCGTAAATTCCGATTTCACAACCGAAGCCCCACTTGACGGTCCCCTCTAATGGTTCAAGCGAATCGACCAATGAACGTAGCAAGGTCGTTTTTCCCTGACCATTATCTCCGACGATGGCAGCTCGCTCACCATGTTCAATTTCGAGTGTAATCTCACTGGCGACTGTGTGCTTGGGGTATCCAATTGCGAGACCTTCGCAGCGAATCGCCGGACCTTGGCGTGGTTCAACTTGAGGGCATCGAATGTGGGCAATTGCTTCGTCGGCTTCGATATCGATCGTTTGTAAACGCTCGAGCTGTTTACTTTTCGACTTCGCCTGACTCGCTGTACTGGCGTTTGCGCGGTTCTTATCAATGAAGCGTTTGAGTTGCTTCTGCTTCGCTTCAACCGCAGCGTTAATTCGAAGATCGTGTTCGCGTCGCTCTTCACGATGCTCAAGGAAGTCTTCAATCGGTCCCGGGTACATCGTGAGCTTACCACGTGCAAGCTCTAGTGTATGCGTACATGTTTGCTCTAAAAACGATCGATCGTGCGAAACAATCAAACATGCTTGGTTGAAATTTCGCAGAAAGTGTTCGAGGAGAATTTGAGTTCGCAAATCGAGGAAGTTAGTCGGTTCATCCAAAAGCAATAAGTTCGGTTCGTGTAATAATAATGAGGCAAGCTTCACACGTGTCTGCCAGCCGCCTGACAAGGCAGAGATCGGTCCTTCAAGGTATTCCCCTTTGAGCTCGAACTGACCTGCGACAGATCCACACTTCCAATCGGGCTGTTTTGAGTCCCTCATCAGGAAGTCGAGTGCAGACTCGCCCGGAAGAAAGGGATCATGTTGCCGTAAATATCCAACATTCAAATCCGCAGCACGTACGACATCACCACTATCGAGTTCTTCATCACCGAGCAGAACGCGCAAGAGAGTCGATTTTCCTGCGCCGTTGCGTCCGACAAACCCAACTTTTACGTTCTCGTTGAGAGTCACATCGGCATCATCTAGCAGCATTTGATCGCCGTAGCTCTTTTCGCCTTTATTCAATTGCAGCAAGACTGACATCTATCAACCGTTTCTGAAAATCATTGATCACATGGAGTGATTTATTTACACGAATTGTTTCAAACTGGTGTTTGCGCAGATTCCGGAGGGCACGTTAAATCTGAGCATGAACGTCTGGAAGTAATAAGATTCCCATCCAGTTCAACATATCGGCAAGAACAGCATTGAGAGCTTTTCCCACCTAGAATTTCCGGGATGATACGTTCAAGAGGACCATGCGTAAAGTGGGAGAGATTTGATGGACCAAAGATGTTCGAACTCATTATTGGCGACCGGCAGAATAGGTTTTCCTCAATACAAGCACGACGCGCGAGTGAGTGGATCAAAATTCTTGCTCACGCCACGTGCTGGTAAATTCTTATCCGCCAGTCGCTTAAACACATCCGGATTGAAGTGCCGTAATTCAAAATCCCTAAACAGTAAGGAATCTATAATTGTTGACCACCGGTAATGTTCAGTATTTCACCTGTCACAAACTTGGAGTTGAGCAGGTAATAGACAGCTTCCGAGATGTCTTCAGGGGTTCCGGTCTTGTGGAGTGGATTTGTGTTGGCTTTGGATTGAAAGTCTTGCTCTGTCTCACCTGGTGCAGGGAGGATTGCTCCCGGTGCGATGCCATTCACACGAATGTTCGGCCCTAACTCTTGAGCGAGAATTTTTGTTTGTGCAACGAGTCCTGCCTTCGCGATTGAGTAAGCCAGATGCCCAGCGACTGGTCGCTCACCTCGCCAATCAACAATGTTAACAACATGCCCTTGACGTTCCGCACATTGCAGTGCAAAAGCTTGAGTCAGTGCAAAAGGAGCTTTGAGATTGATATTGATGTGCCGATCCCAATTCTCTTCGTCAGTTGAATTGATTGCTCCAGATTCAAAGATCGCAGCGGAGTTAATCAAGATCGACAACGGTCCTAATTCGCGCGTCGCGTGTTGAAAGATGGTCTTTGTCGCTTCGAATGGATTGTTCAAATCAGCAGAGATTAGCGTCGCTTTAACTCCATAGTTCTGAAATTCAGCGACAGCTGCCTCTGCATCGGCTTGAGAATTCCCATAATGAACACAAATATTCACACCTGCACGAGCGAGTCGACGCCCGATTTCGCGGCCAATTCGAACGGCTCCACCCGTAATGATTGCTGAAGTCCCAGAAAGTTCCATAATTGACTCGATAGATTGGCAAAGCATTTTTCAATTCTTCTCAGTATAGTGGGCGTCTGATATTTTCGATTCAGTAGAGTGACACAATTTTTGATAGATTCAGGTATGCCCCAGATTGATGAAGAAAAAATAAGACCTGAACTGCCAATCAAGATTGCATTCTGTATCACTGATCTCGATCCCGGGGGAGCCGAATGGGCGCTGTTCCATATTGTCACAAGGTTGAATAAAGAGAAATGGTCCCTTCATGTCTTCTGTCTCTCTTCTGGGGGGGAATTGGTTGAGAAGTTCAAGGAACAGGGAATACCGGTCTCATGCTTTGGTGCGAAAAGTTCCAAAGACCTACGCGTCTTTTCTTGGTTGACGACTGAACTGAAGAACTTCGCTCCGCATATCGTGCAAGGCTTTATGTTCCACGGAAATATCGTGAGCCGAATCGCTGGGTATCGTGCCGGCATTCCCATTAGAGTCGCTGGACATCGAGTCGCTGAACGTCAAAAACGCTGGCACTTAAGAATTGATCGATTCACCAAATCTCTCGTTCACCATCATGTATGCGTCAGTCGTGGGGTCGCTGACTTCGTGAAAGACAAACTGAGATTGAAAGAGCAGCAGGTTTCTGTCATCACCAATGGTGTTGATTTCAAACAAAAAGTCGCAGATCAAAACACAATCCGGCAGGAGCTTGGTCTCTCTGAAACGACGCGGATTATTCTGGCAGTCGGTCGGCTTCATCCTCAGAAAGGATTCGAAGAATTATTATGGGCTTTCAATGAAATAGCCAATCAAATTGACGACGTTCATCTGCTGCTTGTCGGGAATGGACCCGACAAGCGGAAGCTAGAAAGCCTAATGCAGATATGCAATCTGGAAGGCAAAGTGACCCTGGCTGGGTTCCGAACGGATATTCCCGAATTAATGAGTGAGGCGGAAATCTACGTACTTAGCTCAAGATGGGAAGGGATGCCAAACGTACTGTTGCAAGCCATGCAGTCGGAGTTACCAATTGTTGCGACCGATGTTGAAGGCGTTTCCGAACTTATTCAAGACCGAATCACTGGTCGAGTTGTCAAACCTCGTGATGCCAAGGGGTTATGGAAATCCATGGAGGAGTTGTTGCAAGATGAAGTTACTCAGCAGGAGTATTCCAAAAACGCAAAAACTCTTGTAATGAAAGAGTTTACGTGGGAAAAGATCGTTAACGAATACGATCTTCTGTACTCATTGTTGATTAACGAAGTTGGATCGCTCCAAAGAGCATGACAGCGATAAGTGTGCCGAAACTGGAGGAATGTTTTTTGAAATCTCCAATCCCATAGCACCATGGAACCTGCGTCATCGAGGAGCAGAATCCAAAGAAGTTTCGGTCGAACTGTTCTTGACGAAATTCGAAATCTGAATACTCTTACTCGTGTGTGGGGACTCAGAAGGGAGTGACAATTCTAGTCAACCTTTGGTAGTCAAGATGTCGAATCATCGATTCAAATATGGCTCTTCACGACTTCAATTTCCTAATTGGGGATTGATGCAACTCCTGCAGGTTCTTTCCAGGGGTACTGTCTTCTGTTTGATTGGAACGTACGATCATTTGGATAACACATTGCGCCAATACATAAATTGCAGAACATTGAGCTTTCATTCCGTTAACCCATTTTCCACCAATGAGAGCGTCAACAAACAATACCGTCAGTTCGAGGATTCCGATTGCTACTGGGCAACCGGATATTGTGGTTCATGAAGATCCACTCATGTGTTGCGGCTGAAGACCTTCCTCTTCAGCCGCAAACCCATTCGCCCCACGGTGAGTCAAGGATTACTCACGGGGCGTATGGGTTTTTATTTCTCTTAATTCCTTGCTTCTTTCTGCTGGGGCTGAGTTTGTGCCCTCAAAAATGCAACGAGATCGGCAAGTTGGGATTCATTGAGTCCGGTCTCCAGTCCTTGCGGCATCACCGAGACCGCTGCCGGAACCATGGTTTCTATTTTATCCCGTTGAACTTCGGTCGGTTCTCCTGTTGCTTGTTGAAGGAGAATTGACTTGGCAGTTTCATGGCTGATCAACCCTGAATAGATTTTTCCATCATCTGTGACGACCGAATAGGGTTCGTACTCTCTAGCGAAACTATTGGACGGAAACAGAATTGCTTCGAGTAAATCGCGTTCGCGGCGAATGAGGCCGATCGCTGAGAGATCCGGACCAATTTTTCCTCCCTTCTCTCCGACACGATGGCAGGTCGCACACTTTGCTTTCCCGCTAAAGAAGACCTCTTTCCCCCGGTTAACGCTGGCATGTTTAGTGAGCGGTTCCAGACGTTCCAACTTCTTCAGTTGTTGCGATTCAAGAGTTTGCAATTCATCGAGCAACGGCTGTAAAGCCTCCTTCGCTCCTTTCGACCAGTGCTTTGTGACTTGGTTCAGTTGAGGTAAAGCCAATGTTTTTCGTGATCGAGCGAGCACGAGTGTCGTAGCCAATTCTTTTAATGTCTCTTCTTCTTTGACATCCGCGAAAACCTTCAACAAACCTTGTAGTTCTAAAGGGCCAGATGTTCCGACAAGATCAATAATCTGATCCAGTGAGTTTTCATCGAGTCGAACCCGTTCAAGTAATGTAATCGCCCGTTCTACATTTTTGGGTGGAGTCCCACTTTCGATCACTGATATTAGAAAATCAACGACT
>JABJMI010000951.1 GCA_018659505.1 Planctomicrobium sp. | reverse complement strand
TCAGTGCTGCGGAGGCTTGGTCAGTCAGTTTTGTTTGTCCGTTGATTCCCCCTTCGACATTTGAATGGTGATCCCAACCCGAGTGATAAACTTGAATGAAACGAACGCCGCGTTCCGCCATTCTTCGTGCTAGCAAACAGTTTTTGGCGAACTCGTTGTTCTTCTTTTCGTTGAGTCCGTACATCTCCTGGGTTGCCTGGCTCTCTTGAGTGAAGTCCATCAATTCGGGAGCGGCTGACTGCATCCGCCATGCCATCTCGTAAGCTTGGATTCGCGATTGTATTTCTGGATCGCCGATAGTTTGCATGCGTTGCTGGTTCAAGTTCTTGATCAAGTCGAGTGAATCCCGTTGTGCCTGATTGTCGAAGCCGGATGGATTCGAGACATGTAAAATCGGATCGCCCTGGCTGCGAAACGGAACTCCTTGATGCGAAGATGGTAGGAACCCGGCACTCCACATCGATGCCCCACCACTGAGGCTTCCGCCACTCTTCAACACCACGAATGCGGGTAGATTCTTGGATTCGTTCCCAAGCCCATAACTAAGCCATGAGCCCATGGCAGGTCGACCGGGAATGGGACTTCCAGTGTTCAAGAATAGCTGCGCAGGCGAGTGGTTAAACTGGTCAGTATGAACTGATTTCACCAGAGCAATGTCGTCGACAACCTTTGCAAGATGCGGAAGTTTCTCGGAGAGTTCGATGCCACTCTCACCATGTTTGGCGAATTTGAAACGTGGACCGAGCACCGCAGCATTCGACTGAATGAAAGCGTACCGTTGTCCTTTGATTACCTCCGGCGGAATCGGTTTTCCTTCCAACTCAACGAGCTTCGGCTTGTAGTCGAAGAGCTCTAATTGACTCGGAGCACCTGCCATAAACAGATAGATGACGCGCTTCACCTTCGCTGGGAGTTGCTGATTAGCGAGTGGTGTTGACGCGGCGATCGCTTGATGTTGCAGCGAATGATTCGCAATCAACGAACCGAGCGCGATCTTTCCTAGACCGATTCCACAGTCTGAAAAGAATTGCCGGCGTGTTGCGTGAGTGAGATGTGAATTGATCATGGTTTTGTCACGGTTTCATCGAGGTTCAATATGACACGAGCGACCATCACCCAGGCTGCAATTTCGGGTGATGGAGTTTCTTCATTCGGAAGAAATTGTTTGGCGTCGAGTTCATTCGATTGCAGTCGTTCGAGCTGTTGATGGTAGAAAGCAAGCAGTGTTGTCAATTCATTTTGTGTGGGTGGTCGAGTCAAGAATGAACGAAAGAGTTCTTCGGCAATAACCTCCTCTGGTCGATTTGCTGAGAAAGCTTTCTTGGCTGCTGCTTGAGCCGCTTCGAGAAACATCCCGTCATTAAGCATCGTCAACGCTTGCAGCCGAGTGTTGCTGCGGTCCCGACGGACGATACAGTTCTCTCCGGTCGGTGCATCGAAAACGGTATACGCAGCGAATGGCGCAGTTCGTTTTGTGAAGGTGTAAAGAGAACGACGATAACGATCCGTTCCTTTCGAGATCGGCCACTTAGGGCTTCCATAAGCAGTCGAATAGACAATCCCCGGTTGCGGCGGGTAAACACTTGGTCCCCCCATCTTTTGATGCAACAATCCACTCGCCTGCAATGTTGAATCGCGAATGATTTCGGCGTTCAAGCGAAAACGTGGTCCGCGCGACAATAAGATGTTTTCCGGGTCTTGTTGAAGTTGTTCTTGGTCGACATAAGATTGCTGCCGATAAGTTGCACTCATGACGATAAGTCGATGCAGTTCTTTTACCGACCAGTTGAGTGCAAGAGGCTGTTCGTCTTCATCACTGATGAAAGCGACAGCCAACCAGTCCAGTAACTCTGGATGAGAGGGGAAACTGGACTGAATCCCGAAATCTTCGCTGGTGCGAACGAGTCCTCGACCGAAGAACTCTTGCCAGTTGCGATTAACGGTCACTCGGCCGATGAGTGGGTTCTCGTCGCTGACCAACCATTTCGCAAATTCTAATCGATTCGATGGAACAACTTTCGTCGTTGATTGAAACAGTTCCGGGAGCGAAGGTTTCACTTGTTCTTGTGGTTGCAGATATTCACCTCGATGATGTCGATAAGTGAGACGAGGATTATCTGCTGGTCGCTCCCCAAAGATCATTGTCGTGGGGAATTCAGCAAGTTGTTTCTTGAGAGCTTCAATCGGTTTACGGGCTTCAGCCAATTGAGGAGTCAATTGAAGAAAGTGCCTTGTTAACTCGTTGCGTATTTCATCAGAGAGTTCTTTGATACCGACGCTGGCGAGTTGTACTTCGACTTCCACCGGGAGAGGTGATGCGACAGTGGTTTCGTTATTTGAAGTGAAAGAAAACCGAAATCGTCCCAAGCTGGCAGCGAAGTGTCTCTCAAACAACAACTCGATCTCTAGCGGAAACTCAGCTGCAAGTGGTTCTTTGAAAT
>JABJMI010000948.1 GCA_018659505.1 Planctomicrobium sp. | reverse complement strand
CGGTCAACGACCACCGGGACAACCTCAGTTTGCACCTCAACAAGGATACGGACCACAGTACGGCGGTCCAATGCCTGCTCAAATGCAACAACGCATTCAGCAAACTCAGGCGATGGCTCCTCAAGGACCACCTCCGGGTTACGCACCTGGAATGCAGGGACCGGGGCCAGCTCCGACTCATGCAGCTCAAGCAGGTCACCAGATTTACAATCAGCCAAACATGCCTGATTATGCTTGGCCAACATATGCCGCACCTGGAAACTATTCAGCTGTGACATATCCAAGTCAGTACGATGCGAGTGCGTTTCCTTACATCGGACCTTACCATCCCTACCCACAAGTTCCACTCGGATGGAGAAGTTCCACCCTGGAATGGGATGATGGAAACTGGAATCTGACGTTTGATTCACGCACTGATCGCTGGTGGTGGTTCATGAATCCTAAAAACTGGTAACCCAGGACTTTGTAAAGCAATCGCGGGAAGTCCGCTATCGGATTAGATTCGAATGATTTCGGCTCTCAGGAGAAAGTCTCCCGAGAGCCGATTTTCGTTTGTAGCTCTGGATTTTTTTCAACGCAAAAGCGCGATGTCGCAAAGGTGTAAAGAGTTTTTTGCTAGCTACACGTTAATTCACAGAGTGGAATACCGCTTCTTTCACTTCTCTGCGCCCTCGCGCCTTTGCGTTTTAATTTTAAGGACTCCAGCCAGTCAGCCTCCTCTTGTCTCTTAGCCATCCTCGACATCAGCTAAAGATGAACAATTCAGTTCAATCCGTTTCATCTGTCTGATCTGTGTTCGAGCTTTCATGTATGAGAATGTGAATTGGGTTCCCTTTGAGATGGAATTTAGAGTCTTACAGACCAACGTGCTCGCATTTTTTTAATGGCTTTAGGAGCCAGGATTTAGCACTCTCATTGATATGAGCCTTGGTTTTGTTTTCTTCCCCTTGACCCTCGATCACTAGTCCCTTGACCAAGCGGCTCGAATTCAGCTTTTCTATTTGGTTACGGATGACATAGCCGCGCTAGGGGTTTCATGCGAAATAATCGGTCTTGAGTCATTTCGCGATTTCGTCGTAGGATGCCGGATTCGATCTTAACTCGCATGATTGACTCACATCCTCATGGACTACCGTTTCAAACCGATTAGTAAAAACTGCGCCGGGACAGACAAACCGCTTGTCCCCGGAACGCTTTGCTATTCGGTACTCGTTGAACGGAACGGCGTGCAGGAAAGACTTGATTTCAGCGAAGAAGGTTGGACAGGTCTGCCAGAAGGTGGCGTCGGTTGCTGGAAAAGCCTCGTTCCCGAGGGGGCGCGTAAGCAGGTCTCTACGACCGATCCGGAAACCTTGATGAGCTACTTCGAAGCTGTGTTTGAAGACCCTAATCCTCAGCAAGCAAAGATCAGCTACGTGCTCGCTTTGTACTTATTACAACGCCGCCGCTTGAAGCTCGATGGATCAGTCGAGAAAGAGGGAGCTGAATTTCTTCAGCTCAGCGGTTCACGCGGTGAGGGACCATTCGAAGTTCGGGATCAACAGTTACCTCAAGAAGAAATCACCGAACTTCAAAGCTTGCTGAGCAATCAAATCACTTCAGAATGGAATGCGGCATGATTTCCAAAGTAAATACACAGTGCTGCGGTATTCATTTTCGACTGAGCGTCATCTGTTGTTCCGTTATCACGTTGCTTTCCTTTTCGAGTTGCTCGCTCGACCGCTTTAGAATTCGCCAAACGCAAGTTTTCGAAGCAGATGTGAATAAGACGGCATTAGTTGAACATCTCAATCGAAATATTTTAGGAACAGAATCCTCTCCTGGAGTTTCTGCCTGGAAGACGAGCGATGCTAAGGTTCAAGTGACCGGAATTCCGTTTCCGCTCCCAGCGTCGATGGCTGTCGAAGCACCTAATAATTTGCGAATCATTGTGACTCATCCGATCTCGGGTGGTCAGGAAGTCGATCTCGGTTCGAATCAAGATGGATTCTGGATTTGGACTAAAGAACAGACCGAAATGATCACGTGCAGCCACGAAGATACTTCGCTGGCTTTGCAACAGTTCGAAATGCCGATTCAGATTCAACCAGAATGGCTGATGGAAGTCTTTGGTGTCGTCCCAATCAATGAAGCGGACTATACGTTAGAGCGATCATCAACTGACGAACCTGTTGTCGATTTGGTTGCCAAGAAAACGAATCCCTCGGGGCAGCAAGTTGAAAGAGTTATCCGCGTCAATACGTACAACGGAACTGTGGATCAACACCTCCTGAGAAACAGTGATGGCGAAGTCATTGCGACCGCGAAGCTCGACAAATATACCAAGATGCCGAACGGAACTGTGCTACCTACTTTTGTGAAAATTAGTTGGCCAGCTGCCAAGACAGAGATGAAAATTTCGTTAGGGCATCCCGAAGTAAACCCGCCTAGTTTTGCAGCTGCCCATTCAATGTGGGATCGCCCCAACATTCCCGGTTCGAAAGTCGTCGACATTGGAATGCTCAGCAGACGAGCCGCTGCAATGCAACAAGCACCTCGCCGAGTTGCTCAAGAAGAAATTCCAGCGAGTAACATTCGACAGTTACAACATGCAGAAGCATCTCCATTCCCTAAGAGCGAAGTTGAAGAGACTCCCGGTCAGGTCGCCTTGAATCCGACGCAACGTTTGCAAGCACCGCATCCGAAATTTGCTTCCGTCCCAGTCACGTCAGAGACGGTTCCTGACAGGTCACCGCCAACCAGCCAACCACTTGATGATGGACTTCCCGCTTGGGCGCGCGAACATTCGACACAGAAGCCACCTGAGATTCAGCTGAAGCAAGCGAGTCAGGAATCTACTTCTGTGCCTGTAACTTGGCAGCCGTCAGAGTATTCTCCAACAACATGGCGATCGTCATCGGTCCCACGCCACCCGGCACCGGAGTGATTGCTCCTGCGACTTCTAGTGCTGCCTCATAAGCGACGTCACCGACGAGCTTGTCTCCAACGCGGTTGATTCCGACGTCAATCACACACGCTCCTGGTTTAATCATCTCAGCGGTGATCATCTCCGGTCGACCAATTGCAGCGATCAAAATATCTGCCTGTCGTGTGATCTCAGTCAGGTCTTTGGTTCGACTATGAGCAACGGTGATCGTCGCGTTGGCAACATCTCCTTTTTGAACAAGCATCATCGCCATCGGTTTCCCAACGATTTCGCTTCTTCCCACGATGACCGCGTGAGCACCAGAAGTTTCGACACCTGCTTCTGCGATCAATCTCTGGCATCCGGCGGGAGTGCAAGGCAAATACCGTGGTCGTCCTTGAACCATCAAACCGACGTTTTCGGGATGAAAACAATCAACATCTTTTAATGGGGCAACTGCATCAAGGACTGTTGTCTCGTCAATGTGAGCTGGCAGCGGTAACTGTACGAGTATCCCGTTGACGCTCGCATTGTTATTGAGCGAAGTAATTAGTTCGAGCAACTCATCTTGTGTCGTTTCTTTACTCAAGCGGTGCAACGTCGAGTTAATTCCTGTCTTTTCGCAGGCTCGTTGTTTGTTACGAACATAAACTGCACTGGCAGGGTCTTCCCCGACCAAGACAGCCGCAAGGTGTGGCTGAACTCCGGAAGATGCCTGGAATTCAGATACATTTACACCTAAATCAGACCGCAACTTCGCTGCAAGTCCTTTTCCATCAATGATTTTCGCAGTCATGTTTTCTCTTGAATCAGCAGTTGGGAACAGTATCAATATGATCGTATTCAGGATTTCGACAGCGTATCGTCGCAGCAGCACTTCATCAATGATAAGAACTGTGATGCGACATCCTTCATCAGATTTGATATTCTGAGGTCAACGGGCAATTGTTTATCAATAAATCAGGAAGAATCTAATGTTGAAATATCAGGTCGCTTACCTTGCCTGTTTTGCCCTCATGTTATCGAATTCAATAGCGTGGTCTCAGCAAAATCAGGCTGGAAATCCGAACCAAAACTCGCATCAACCTCCTCAGCTTGATGCGACGGTGACTGAAATCAAGACGCAAGGCAGAACACAAATCCTTGTTGTGGCGAATGAGGAAGGACAGACTTTGGAGATCCCGCTTTCGCGTGTCGCTGTCGATATCAAGGCTTCTGGCGATACCGGCTTCGTTCGTGAAGGAGCTTACATTGGTGCTGTCGGGACCGTTTCCAACGAGATGATGTTCATTCGAGCGGTCAATGTCCTCCTGCCTGCTAAGGGACAAAAACTCCCACGAGGCAAAGTCGGCAAGGCACCACGTCAAGCAGGTGCAAGTGTCAATTCCTACCAAGTAGCAGGCACGATTCAAGCAATTAAGCCGAACCCAGATTACCCCGATTATACAATGCTTGCAATCGATGCTCCGGGGAAATACCCGACGCTCAACCTGGAGAAAACCTACAGGGTGAATGTCGTCTCGATGGATAAAACCATGCTGGCAGTCGGTATGAAAGTTGTCCTGGATGGTCGATTCAATCGCGGCAAGTTTTTGACATCAAAGATCACTGCCAATCGGGCTGAGCCATTCAAATCCGAAGAATTCTACGGTGCTGCTGAAGAAGACGGAAAACCTTCTAAAGAATAAAAGAAGTAAACCACGGAGTTAGCTGCACACATCATTGTG
>JABJMI010000403.1 GCA_018659505.1 Planctomicrobium sp. | reverse complement strand
CTTCCCTTAGATCCAACGCCGAATCTGATCGGCACGGTAAGATGCGTTCCCAGTCGATTCGACCCAGGCGGTGAGTTCGTCCCGCGAAAGGTCTGTTAAAAGTCTTTTTGGCATAGCGTAACGACTCAGTGAAGAACTGAATTTGCATAAAGTGTGTGTCAGCTTGAAGTGCCCTGAAAGAATGATAGGTCATTCACTGCTGAGTCGGGAGTGCCAGCGTACGATTTCTTGTAACCGTTCACGGAAAAGGATTGAACAGGAGGAAACAGAGAGAGCAGAGGATTTTCGAAGTTCTGTTTCGACACGTTTGGGAGTCTCGGGTTGGCACATACTTGGTTTTCGAAAATCTAATATAACGGAGATTTTTCAAACCTCAAAAGTCTTGTGCGATGAAGCTTTCAAATACATCAACAAAGAAGTCCGACTGCCCTTATTGCCAGTCGAACAGATGGATTCTCCGCTCCCTCCGCGTTCTTCTGTTCATTTTTTTCGAACAGAGATCGTGAACTGTTACGAATTCTTTCTGAACAGTGCGAAACTTCTCGTTTAAACAACGATTTGCGTTCTCGAAAGCCTCGCCAGATCGTCAAACATTGCTTCTAGACAGAGAGCGACTGGCATTGTCTGTTTTAGATGTGATTCTGCTTCGAAACAGCGCTCTAGCATCGCTGCCAGTTGATCCATGCGGTTGTGATCCTCTGACTCGTGTAGCTGTCGTCTGAGTTCTTCAATGCTGAATTGGTTTGCCCAACGCATGTTCAGACGTTCTTTCGCGGTATCGCCTCCGAGGTTGTCGAACACCGCTTTGATGGCTGCAACAGACTTCAAACTGTTGATGGGGGTCGATCGCAAGCATTTTTCAATTGTGTTTTTAAGTTCCAAAAGACCTGAATCGAGAAGTTGCCGCGCGGTGTTCAGGTTTCCTTCTGAGAACTGGCTAATCGTTCTCGCTTGTTCTGAAGATGTGACTTCTCCAGATTCCAATAAGAGTTCAGCGATGTCCGATTCTGGAAGTGGTGAGAATCTTATGATCTGGCATCGAGAACGGATCGTCGGAAGGATTTGATCAGTCTCAGGAGAAAGTAAAAACAGGATGACTCCGGGAGGCGGTTCTTCCAGAGTCTTCAGCAGGGAATTCGCACTCGCTTCATTCATTGTTTCCGCATCGTCGATGACAGCAATCCGTCTGTTGGCAGACATCGGACGCAAAGAAAGTTCGTGGCAGAGACCGGTTCGTCCGCGGTTTTCTCTCGATCCAATCAATAGGTCAATCGGCAATTCTCTCTTTCCTTCGGGACAGCCAATCATCAGGAAGTCAGGATGAGTTCCCGCTTGCATCTGTTTACAGGCAGAACATTCTCCGCAAGCTTCGAAATCGGTATCTGGAAAACGCTCACAAAAGAGGCACTGACTCATATTCTTGGCGAAAAGCTTCTTCCCAATGCCATGTGGACCAACAAACAGATAGGCATGCGCAGTACGTTCACGCTGAATCGCGCGACGAAACATTTCAACCTGACGTTGGTGACCTCGAAGTTTTTCCCACATGAACTGCTAGATCTCTACGGAAGTGTTCTGGATTCTTGAGTAATCGATACGACAAGTTTCTAACGAGGGGGGGACAACTGCAACTAAAAGAAGTGGTCCAGCTCAATCGCTGTTCAACGGGCTAGGAACGAATATCGAGGGAGGGGCAATCGAATAGACACTAGATTCTCAAACTAGACGAATGGCTCATTTCTTAAGAACATGTCCCAAACTCACTTGAGTGCAACGTGCAATCATGTTGAACTGAGAGGCAGTATATCATCACAAGTTGAGTTTCCAAACAAGTCTTCAGAAAATGATGAACGATCCACTGGCCACAATACAACAAATTCATGAATACTGGATGTGGCACGCACTTGATCAAGCGCAGCGAGCTTTTGAACAGGATGAAGTACCGGTCGGTGCGATCATTGTCCACCAGAATCGCGTGATTGGTGAAGGTTATAATCAGCGGGAAACATTGAATGATCCGACTGCACATGCTGAAATGATCGCGATCACCCAAGCAGCAGAACAACTTCAATCGTGGCGGTTGCTCGAATGCACTCTGTACGTGACTCTCGAACCGTGCCCCATGTGTGCCGGAGCAATTGTCCAGTCTCGCATTCCAAGGTTAGTCTATGGAACCATGGATCCTAAAGGGGGAGCGTGTAACACGCTTTATCAGATCACTGAAGATTCGCGTCTCAACCATCAAGTGAATGTCACTGCGGGCATTCACCGGGTTGAATGCCAAACGATCTTGAAAGAGTTCTTCGCTATTCAACGTGCCAAGGGGAAGAAATAACGTAATTCACGACGAAGAGAATTCGTATTAGTTTTTAATAAACGGATTCTCTGCTGCCTCTTTCTGGAGTTTTGTGGCAACTTCCTGATCAGCTTTGCTAAGTTTGTCTAAGCCGATTTCGACTGTTTTTCCGTTGGTCATCTCGAGATGAACGACTCCTTCTTTGCTCGAGACAAATTTTGCTTTGATTGTGAATTTTCCTGTGGCATCTTGCCAGGTCCGGACTTCATCTGACCCATTCTCTGATGTTGGAGCATCCCCCTTTGCAACTGAATCTTGAGGTTTAGATTTCATAAGTTGAGTCAGTTTTCGAACTTCGGATTTGGCGATGATTAGCTGCTCACGTTTCATGTCACAGTCCCAAGCATCGCCATAATCATCCCAGTGGACATTAAGGGTTCCATCATCATTCGAACCGAGCAATGTCATTTTGTACCAACGACTTCCCCAGTACGCTCCAAGTTTCGCTCCATCTGGAACCTCTAACTCATCTGGAACCAGTTCAGAGTCTCGTGGGATTTCCCCTCTGATTGGGTAATCTTTCAAGTTTCGACGGCTTGTTGTTCCGTTCAAGTTCTTTGCATATTTCTGGACGATCGCAGGATCATCCAGGTTGGCCAGAACCTTCGACCGGATCAGGCTGCCCGAACGGGGATATTTTTTATCCCAGTTGGCTCCATAACCTTCGTAACGAATTTCGATTTCATCGCCCGAGTCGTCGACGACATATGCTTCGTGCCACTTAATTCTGTAATCGACGAGAACTGGAGTTCCCTTCGGCAACTCGAGATCAGCAGGAATCACGACTGCGTCTTTGGGGACAATCAATCGACTATTTGGAAGAACTTTTAGGCTCGGTTGAAATCGATCTGGATTTGCTTTTGCTTGCTCTAGAACCGAAGGTTGAACCGCAATCCAGTCCTTCCGTGTTCGTACGACCAATGATTCTCCATGGTCTGGATAACGTAACGCCACGCTTCCGTTATCGTGGAGAGAAATCACTTCAGCATCTTCCCAGCCTGCCATCCATCCCCCTTTGACTGGCATCCCAGACACGAGGGAAGTCCCACTCTCTACGGCAACATAACCATTCGGCAAACCAGAGGGAGGAGTCGCTGCGAGTTTCGCCTGTTCGACAGCTGCACGTTCTTTGGCATTCATCGCGCGAGCAGAGGTCGCTGGTCCTGGGTTCCCCAACCTTACAGAATTCGAAACCATATATTTCACGCCGCCAGGTCCGCCGACGGAAATCCAGAATTCAATGTCACCGGATGTACCAAAACCGAATCCAATGTTTTGGAAGGATGCGGTTCCAGAATCACCATTTAGCGACGGACCAGAGATAATACTTAGAGGTCCAGATTTCGTTTTTCCAGAAACACTGGCGTAACCAGTTCCCTTCTTCGTCCGTTTCCAGTCGAATGCGATTACGCTCCTTGCAAATCGATCCGTTTCGTTACGGATGTTGCTTAATTGGTAGCTAGGCATTTCCGGTGTCGGTTGCACAGGTTGACCTTGTGCAAACGTCTCAGAAACTGAGCAGGTCAGGAAAAGCGAGAGAACGACAAACTTTAGTCGAAGTATGGTATTCATGTCAGGGATTCCTTCAGATACGGAAAATCAGAAGCGGTTTGATTTTACTTTCTAACAAACTTAGATATCAAGGCTTCGATGGAATCTTGAGGGCAGCAAAGTCGATCAATCGGTTGTCCAGGGAAGGCGTGCATTTTGCGTGATCTCTGCGTCTAATTCTTCCATTCGCTGTTGGAGTTTTTTCACAAGTTCGGGCTTAGATTGAGCTTGGTTGTTTTGCTCGCCGACATCCTGACTGAGGTCGAACAAGAACTTTGTTGGTTCAGGTGTTGCTTGTTTGTTCTGTCTGTTTCGATTTCCTCGAGGCTTCTTAACGAGTAATTTCCAGTCTCCTTGTCTGATACCTTCGAGGACTCCCTGGGAGGTGTAGTAAACGAACTCATTTCTCAGTGAGTCGTCACAACTTCCGTTCCAGAGCTTGGAAACATTGATGCCGTCAATCTTCTTACCTTCAGGCAATGGCTTGCCAGTGATCGCTGCAATTGTTGGAAGCATATCAATCGTACCGGTCAATTTATCACAAACGGTCCCAGCAGGGATTCCCGGACCGCGTATCAAACAAGGAACTCGCTGTCCTCCTTCAAAAGTGGTCCCCTTGCCTTCTCGCAATGGTCCAGCTGATCCTCCATGATGCTTGAATTGAAGCCAGGGACCATTGTCGGTGGTGTAAATGACGTATGTGTTCTCAGCGAGTTTCAACTCATCAATAGTGTTGAGAAGTCTGCCGACTTCGGAGTCGATATGTTCGATCGTGTTGATGTATGCGTGCTCTGGATTTGGATCACGAACATCGTCGGGGACATATAAAGGGATATGCGGCATCGAGTGTGGTAAGTAGACAAAGAACGATTCCTTCTGATGCTCAGAGATAAAGTCAATTGCCTTCTGAGTGTATCTTCTAGTCACAGTTCGTTGGTCAACTGGAACTTCAATAATCTCTTCATCTTCAAAAAGTGGTGTTTTCCATTTTGTCAGCGTCGACTCAGGATCTTTCCAGAGGATGTCCATGCCATCCGGTCCACCTTTCGGTTTCCCTTTGTTATCGGGATGATTCATATCATTGGAATATGGAATTCCAAAGTAGGTGTCGAATCCGTTCCCTGTCGGGAGGACTTCAGGGTAATGACCCAAATGCCACTTTCCAAAACATGCCGTCGCATAACCTTGTGACTTGAGGTGATCAGCGATGGTATGCTCTTCTGGATGCAGACCTTTCTTCGATGATGGGAATAAAACATGTTGGTGCATCCCAACTCGTTTCGGATAGCAACCCGTCAACAAAGCTGCTCGTGAAGGAGAACAAACTGGAGAGGCAACCATGAAGCTTGTGAATTTGCGACCTTCATTGGCGAGGCGGTCGATGTTCGGAGTCTCAATAATTTCGGAACCGAAGCAACTCAAGTCGCCGTAGCCTTGATCATCAATAAAGATCAGCACAAAATTTGGTTGAGCGGCATCGGTCATATTCGACCACATTCCGATTAAAAACATTGTCAGCACAAGTGGTCGAACAAACATTCTCATCCAAGTAGAAAGATTTGTTTGGTGAATGTGCTTTGGCGCGAAAGAATTATTCATTATGAATTCCAGAGAGTTCAAAACTGACGTACGAAAGCACTATAAATCATTGATGAGTGAATCGCAAAACCATGAGCAAATCGAAATGTTATGTTTCACAGCAAATATGCTCTGACGAAGTCAGGCATACTGGTCTCCTCTCCCCCGCATGCAGCTTGCCAACTCGTAGCAACGTCCTTCGGGGGAGAGGATTAAGGTGAGGGGGCAGCTTACAACCGTCCCCTCATCCTAACCTTCTCCCCACAGCGAACCTGTCTCTGAATAGGTATG
>JABJMI010000947.1 GCA_018659505.1 Planctomicrobium sp. | reverse complement strand
TTTTCAAAGACTGATTCATGCTTTCTCAAACTGTTGAATACGCATTACGAGCCGTGCTGCATCTTGCTTCGGTTGCGCCTGACACTCAGACAACAGGTGAAATTGCGGAAGTCACAAAAGTCCCCATTGCTTACTTATCGAAAGTTTTGCAAGGTCTAAGAGGCGAAGGGGTTCTGAAATCTCAACGAGGTGTCGGAGGCGGAATCTCGCTGATTAAGAATCCTCAAGAATTAACAATTCTTGATGTCGTGAACGCTGTGGAACCATTTGAGCGGATCAAAACTTGTCCACTCGGTCTTTCTGCACATGGTCAATATTTGTGCCCGCTTCATCAGCGAATGGATGACGCTCTCAAGCACATGGAAGAGGCGTTTCAAAACACGACCCTTGCAGAAGTACTTGCTGACCCGAATCCAAGCATTCCACTTTCAAATATCGGGTCAGGTCTCTGTTCGACTAATCAGAATAAGAAGAAACCTCAGAGTACTTGAAACTCGCTCAGGTGTGAAACAGATTGCCATTAGTTACATTATCAAGCTGAAAATTGAGTTGAATTCCACGATTTCAATGACGATTCGAGACCGTATTATGTCTTCTACAAAACTGATTGTTTTCACAACGTGTCTGCTGTCTTTATCTTCCATGCTGGTGGCTGAAGATCAAACACAAGAAGGTGCGGAACATCAAGAGATCGTATACGAAAAAGATGTTGCCCCCATCTTGAGAAAGTATTGTGCCGGCTGTCATAACGATGCAGATCGCGAAGGAGAATTTTCGCTTGAATCTTATGCGTCGCTGTCGAAGGGGACTAAAGATGGTCCTGCATTCTTGGCATCGGAATCTGAAACCAGTTTGATGTACCGCTTGATAAGCAAAAACTCTGACGAACAAATGCCTCCCGATGGGGAGCCAAAGCCATCTCAAGAAGATGTGGAAACTATTCGCGTCTGGATTGAGCAAGGTGCGAAAGGACCAGCAGGCGAAGTTCCTGATCGTTTGGCACTTCATGTTCCAATGATTCCTGCTAAAACTGATCGCAGCCCCATCACTGCTGTCGACTGGTCTGTGGATGGAACCGCCATTGCGATTGCTCGTTATTCACAAGTGCAAATTATTGCAACAGACAACTCCAAGGTCTTGGCAACTCTTGACGACTTTCCTGGGAAAGTGACTTCCGTTCATTTTTGTTTGGACGCAGATCATCTCGTGACATCTTCGGGAGTCGCAGGTTTAGGAGGTGTCGCTGCTCTTTGGAACTGGAAGTCCGGTGAAAAAATCCGAGACTTCAAAGGGCATCGGGATTTAATGTTTGATGCTGAAGTTTCACCTAACGGAAAACTACTCGCAACATGCAGCTACGACCGCAGTATCCTTCTTTGGGATTTGGAATCGGGACAAAACCTCAGGGAGTTTGTTGGTCACAATGGAGCGATTTACGACATTGAATTCAGTGTTGACTCTCAGGCATTGGTCAGTGCCAGTGCCGATTCAACTTGTAAAGTTTGGCGCTTGAGTGACGCGGAACGAATGGACACCTTGGGGCAGCCATTGAAAGAGCAGTACCGAGTCAGTCTTTCCCCAGATGGTCGCTCGGTTGCCGCAGCGGGTGCTGATAATCGAATTCGCATCTGGAAGTTGGTCTCAACCACTCAACCCCGAATCAATCCATTGATGGTTGCTCGATATGCTCACGAAGGACCAATCATTTCGCTGCAATATACTCCAGATGGAAAGCATCTCGTTTCCATTTCAGAAGACAAGACGGTCAAGGTTTGGGAAACTAAAAATTATACTGAAACACAATTAATCGAAGGCGAGTCGGAAGTCTCAATGGCATTAGCAATTGCTCCCGATAGTCAACGATTTCTCATGGGACGACTCGATGGTTCTATCGACTTTCAGGAGATAAAGATCAATTCTTCAGTTGGTGGAGCCGAAGAAGCTCCAATTGCCATCGTTCCTCAGAGTCCACAAAATCAAGAACCTCAAAAACTGAAAGAACAAGAGCCGAATCAAACTCCTCAAACTGCTCAAGCTGTGACTCTCCCTGCAACGATTGAAGGAGAAATCAATATTTCAGGAGCGGAAGTTGATGCCGACTACTATCATTTCTCAGCGAAAGCAGGCGAGGAATGGGTCTTTGAAATCAACGCTGCCCGCTCAAAGTCTCTTCTTGACTCGACTATCGAGGTGCTCACCAAAGATGGACAACCAATTGAGCGAGTTTTATTACAAGCAGTACGCGATAGCTACTTCACCTTTCGAGGAAAGACTGCCGATCAAACCGGTGATTTCCGAGTCTTTAACTGGCAAGAGATGGAGTTGAACGAATACCTGTATGCAAACGGAGATGTCTCTCGCTTATGGCTTTATCCGCGTGGACCAGACTCTGGATTCGACGTCTACCCTGGCACTGGGTTGCGTTGGGGGTTTTTCGATTCCACACCGTTGGCACACGCTCTCGGTGAGCCTTGTTATATCGTCGAACCTCACCCACCCGGGACAAAACTCATTGCCAACGGACTGCCAGTATTCAAAATTTATTACAAGAACGATGATGAGGCACAACGCAAATCTGGCAAAGATTCCAAACTGTTATTTACAGCTCCTGAGAGCAGCGATTATGTCGTCCGTGTTCGGGACGTCCGTGGAATTGACGGAGAAAAGTTTCACTACACGCTCAATGTGAGACCGCGTAAGCAGGATTTTTCCGTGAATCTCGTTGATAAATCTCCTGTCATTCCCACCGGTGGAGCAAAAGAAATTCGTTTCACTGCCGAAAGAATGGATCAATTCGATGGAGCGATTACCATTCAGGTAGAAGGACTCCCAGAGGGATATCGAGTTTCCGCTCCAATCAAAATTCAAGCTGGGCAAATGAGTGCCTTGGGAGTGATTTCTGCTTCTAAAAGTGCGAAACCGTTGAATGGTGAAGCAATCAAAACAATTAAATTCACAGCGACAGCAGACGTCTCTGGAAATTCTCGCAATCACGATGTACAGAGTTTCCAAGAACTCAAAATTGATGAAGCTCCGAAATTGCAGATCGCGATTACCGAAGCTCCCGGTGGCACAAAAGCAATTCATGTAAATGAAGAAGGACCGCTTGAATTCGAAATTGAGCCGGGAGAAACGATCATGTTGCAGGTCAGTGCTGATCGAGTCAATCATAAAGGTGAAATTCCCTTCGGAAAGGAAGATGCTGGCAGGAATTTGCCGCACGGTCTCTACGTAGACAACATCGGGCTGAATGGTTTGCTGCTGCTTAATGATCAGTCTCAACGTGAATTTTACATTACCGCAGCCAAATGGGTTCCTGATCAATCAAGATTGTTTCACCTGCGCACCACAGCATCAGGAGGTCCAGCGACGCAATCGGTGCTGCTACATATTCGGAGTAAATCTTCATCAGAGGCGAGTGGTGCAGAGTAAGGATTAAAACATTGACCAAATTGCCTAGTGGGTCTAAAGTTCTTCACAAACTCTGGTGATTAAATTCTAGGAACCAAATGCAGTCTGAGAACCACGAATCACTCGAAAGGAAAAAGTTCTGAGTCCTTTCGTGTCATTTGTGTGTTTCGTGGTCATCCAATAGTTTTAATGCAGTATATTTTCACCGGATAACAGCCGTTAATGTGATAAGATTTTCGAGGTATCTTGCTCCCAATTGTCATTCATTTTTAACTACGTAACGGCACTCTACTCTAATATACAATTCTTTTAATTCACAGCAGTTATCATCTCTGACGAGAAATATGGATATGAACTCGACCCCACCCGAAGAATCTCCCAAAGAGACACCTCCAAAAAAAAGCGGTGAGAAGGGCTCTGGAAATACATTCTGGTATTTACTCGTAGGCGGAATCGTGATGATCCTGGCTTGGTCTTGGGTGAAGGAGCAATCCCAGGCGTCCAATGTCTCTTTCGGAAAACTTGTGAGTGGTCTCAAGTCGGATGAATACAACGAGGACAATGTCTTCGAACTTCGAATGGGGTATCAGTATGTCACCTTCCAAGACCAACCTTTAGATTCTGACATCAAAGATAGTTTAAGTGGCAAATCACCGAACGAATCGAAATCTACAAATTCTAAACCGGATGAAGAGAAACCAGTAGTAAAACGGTTTCGTGTCCCAGTGGGGGGAATTGCAGATCAAGATCGTGCTGCATTAACGACATTACTCGAAGAGAAAAATATCGATTACAACGGTGCAGCCCCTAAGACGGAATGGGGAACAGTCTTTTCGATCATGCTCATGGCTGCGTTCGTACTGATCTTTATTCTATTCCTAAAGAAAATGGGCGGTCCAGGGCAGGCGATGTCGTTTGGTCGATCACGAGGTCGGCTCATGGCTGAAGATGATATCAAGCTCACGTTCGACGATGTTGCAGGGATCGAAGAAGCCGTTGGCGAACTTCGTGAGGTTGTTGAATTCTTGAGAACGCCTGGAAAATATCAGGCACTCGGTGGGCGCATTCCACGCGGAGTCCTTTTAGTCGGTCCTCCCGGCACGGGTAAAACATTACTCGCGAAAGCTGTCGCGGGAGAAGCTGGAGTTCCTTTCTTCAGTTTATCAGGTTCTGACTTTGTGGAGATGTTTGTCGGAGTCGGAGCGGCTCGCGTGCGAGACATGTTTGCTCAGGCGGGGCAAAAGTCCCCGAGCATTATCTTTATCGATGAACTCGACGCCCTTGGGAAAACTCGTGGCAGCGGAATGCCTGGTGGACATGATGAAAGAGAACAAACACTAAACGCTTTACTTGTCGAAATGGATGGATTTTCCTCTGACCAAAGCGTCATCGTCATGGGTGCCACAAACCGTCCTGAGACTCTTGATCCGGCATTGATGCGACCTGGACGATTCGACCGTCACGTTTTAGTAGACCGTCCTGATTACAAAGGTCGTGCGCAAATTCTGAAAGTCCATGCAAAAAAAATTAAGATGGACGACAGCGTCGATTTGGGAAGACTAGCAAAATTAACTCCAGGATTTGTCGGAGCAGACTTGGCAAATTTAGTGAATGAAGCAGCTTTACTGGCCGCCCGTGCAAACAAATCTGCGGCATCGATGCAAGAGTTTGAAGAAGGAATTGAAAGAGTTGTCGCTGGCTTGGAGAAATCTTCCAAACTGATTCACGAGGATGAAAAACAACGAGTCGCTTACCACGAATCGGGTCACGCTCTCGTCGCGATGTCACTTCCACAGACTGATCCTGTTCATAAAATTTCGATCATCCCCCGCGGATTTGGTGCTTTAGGTTACATTCTTCAACGCCCGGAAGATGATCGATATCTGGTCACTGAAACTGAATTGATAAATCGCATGTGCGTCGCCCTGGGCGGGATTGCCGCTGAACAGGTTGTGTTTGAAGAAACATCAAGCGGACCACAAAACGACCTGGAGCGTGCAACCGACTTGGCACGACGGATGGTCATGGAATTTGGTATGAGTCCTAAACTAGGGCGTGTCAATTATCGTGAATCGAAACGCTCTCCGTTCTTAAACGGTGCTCCCCAAGGATCGTCTGATTTTGTTCACAGCGAGCAAACTTTACGTGAAATCGATTTGGAAATCCGTCGCCTGATTGACTCTTGCATGGAGACAGCCATGGAAATCGTGACTTCAAAACGACACGTTCTCGAATACATGACTCAAGAGTTGCTCGCTAAAGAAGTCATGAATGCGGATGAGCTGAACGAGATTATGAACCGATTCAAGACCGGTCCTGAACTCAAGCCGGGAACTTCTGTCTCTAAACGAACTGAAGAAGAGAAAGCCGACGACGATGGAAACGATTCAACCCTCAAGCAGGGAACAAATGATTGATTCGTTAATCGCATTTTGGCGAGCGGGGAGCGTTAGCTCCCTGTCTACGTAAGATAGTGAAGTCCAATCCCAGATTATGAATTCGTTTGAGAACGCGGATTTTCGCGGATTCATGAAGATTAATAATTCACTAGAAATGCTACTGGTGGAAGTAAGATTCCGACAGAGAGGAAAATTTGCTCAAGGTTTTCTTGGGTAGAAATCATAAAGACTTCGATTCACAAGAAGGACATTGTACCGGAATTGCGGTTCTGTTTCATTTTTGATCTGCGATAATCCGCTGCATCCGTGTTCTAAATTTCTTTTAGCTATGCCACAAAACAAGTTTCTCGGCATTTGAAGTGTTTCATTAGCCGGGGAGATATCGCAAGACTTATTTAATCACTCGCTCGCGCTGCGTGCTGGTAGGACAGACGATTTGTGAACTTTTCTACAAGTTCGGAAACTTCAGTCGCCAATCCCGAGCTTTCGCTCTACGGTATTACTAAGTGTTTCACGAACTAGCTCAACAGGGATGCGGTCGTAGACTTCTGCAAAGAAACCTTCGACGATGACGTGCATCGCTTCGTAGCGTGATAATCCTCGGCACATCGCATAGAAGACCTGTTCTTCATCGACTTGACCGGCGGTTGCTCCATGTGTGCAACGGACGT
>JABJMI010000871.1 GCA_018659505.1 Planctomicrobium sp. | reverse complement strand
GCAAACGGGGAGAATTTCTGATCTGTTCCGTGGTGCAAATCTGCGGAATACAATTATTGGTGTCAGCTTAGCGTCGATCGGGTTAGTGACGTTTTGGGGAGGACATATTTACGGGAAGAACGCTCTACTACGCGATGCTCAGACTAAAGTATTGAATGCTGCGGGAGTTCCGTTAAAGAATAGTCCGGAGACAGGTCTTTCCAAAGAGGAGTACAAAGCGAAACGTCAAGCTGCATTGAATGATCACAAAAAAGAAATCAAGAGAGCGGAGATGCTGAGTATGGTTTTAAATACCATCGGTGGTGGTCTCGGGCTGATTTTCTTCGGGACGATCTCCAACCGAATTGGAAGAAAAGGAGCGTTCATACTGTATCACGTGGCTGGATTTATCATGGTTCTAGTCCTTTTCAAGGGGCTCATTGCATCGAATGCTTCTCCCACACTCTTAGCATTAGCGCTACCGGTATTTGGATTTTTCACGTTGGGAATGCACGCTGGTTATGCAGTTTATTTCCCTGAGCTTTACCCAACTCGATTGCGAGGAACAGGGGCTGGCTTTTGCTTCAATATGGGGAGACTTGCAACCGCAGCAGCTTTCTTTGGATTTGGAGCGATTACAATCACAGATGAAAACAAAGCATTAATGTTGGCACCGCTCTACCTTGTTGGAGTAGTAGTGGTTTTCTTCGCAAAGGAAACACGAGGTCAAGAACTTATGGAATAAATCCTGCCATCCACGAACTACATCAGGGCAGGGTCTCAGTGAGACTCCCAATATTACACGCATTCTCAGAGTGCACGGGCTCAATCTTAAGGAGAGCAAAATGACACTTTCACCGATTCAACGATTCATCGAAGATCTAGGGATTGCATTCTTCTCTGGGGATACAGAAGTCGAGAGAAAAACTGTAGAAGCGACGAATGTCGCCAAGTTACAAGCACTCTATCAAAACGTCGCTGACGGTGACTTGAATTCATTTATTCACGAATTGCACGAGGAAGTTGCGTTCGAAAATGTCGGTCCAGAAGAGATCCCATTTATCAAAGAAGCCCACGGACCCGAAGAATTTGGGAAAGCAATGGCTTATAACTTTTCCCTTCTTGATGACCAAAAGCCAGTCGTTAATTCAGTAGTCGCTCAAGGGGATACAGTCGTTGTCTTCGCAGATGAAGAAGGAAAGTTTCGCGAAACGGGTCGCGATTATCAGATGCAGTGGGTTCAGCAGTTCACGTTCAAAAACCGCAAATTGATCAAATTCCGCCAGGTTCTCGACTCGGCAACATTGATGAAAGCCGCTGGAGTTTTGACGTAGGAAAGATGTGCCCCTGGCTTTCGGAATTCTTCACAATCAAGTTGCAAGTACAATTTCAAAGCCAGTCGACTTTCTTTGGGATCAGTACCAGAAATAGGTTACCGTTCACGCACAGGTAAGAAGGTCAGACTTTGAACCACGAAATAAACGAATCACACGAAAGAAAAAAGAGGTCTGCCTTTTATCAGGTAAGCTAATTTTGGAAATGTAAAGACGATCAAACCCCTGACGTTCTAACTTTTATCACAAAAGTAAGTAGACAGGATCTGTCACGTATGTAGATCTGTCACGACAGATTATTCGTGTCATTTGTGTGTTTCGTGGTTGTCCAGTAGTTTCAATATCGTGAACGGTTACAGAAAAAGTTATGAATCTCGTTCGATTCAGAAGTCGAATTCAACAGTTCCTGAGTGCGGGGAATGAGTTTCTTTTCCCGGCAGTTTGTCATATTTGTGATCGCGAGCTTCACACCAGCGATAGGTCGGACTTTTGCCATGAATGTCTGAGTGAACTATTAAACTTTGAATCAAATCGCTGCGAAATTTGTTCGGCGGTCATTGGTCCGAATTTGAGATCAGAGACAGGCTGTTATTACTGTCAGGATGACAAGTTTAAGTTTGAGCGTGTGACGACCTTAGGGACATACGAAAACCTCTTAAAAGAAGCGATTTTGCGAGGTAAAGTCGGACACGATGTCGTGATCTTACAAAGCCT
>JABJMI010000946.1 GCA_018659505.1 Planctomicrobium sp. | reverse complement strand
TGTTTCAATCTTGGAGAGTCCAGACTTCAATGATCAAACCGTTGGAATCTGGAGTGATCTCTTTAAAGAGCCTGTCGATCAGGCGAACCACGAAGATATCATTCGAGAGCGGCTTCAGAAGTTCTTGCGAATTGCATTTCGCGGTCCCGTCGACGATGAAACTCTCGAGCGATATGTCGGATATTCGACCGCAAAGATCAGCGAGGGTGCTTCGTTCACGGAAGGGATGAAGCAAGTCGCCACAGCAGTCTTATCGTCTCCACTGTTTCTGTATCGATCATCTGTCTCCGAACCATCTGAGCAGCAATTCGCCCTGGCTTCTCGACTTTCTTATTTCCTCTGGGGAAGTTGTCCTGATGATGAACTCTTACAACTCGCAGAGAGTGGAGAACTTTCCGATCCGAAGTCGCTTGACCAAACCATTTCAAGAATGCTGGCGGACCCGAAAATCGAACGCTTTCTGGATTCGTTCCCGTCTCAATGGATGCAATTGGAGAACGTACTTGCCGCAACTCCTGATCCGCAGATCAACCGCTACTTCGCCTTGGCTCCTGGTTTTCCGGCAAGCCTGCAAATGGTACTAGAGCCGTTGCTGCTTTTCGACGCGGTCTTCGTCGAGAATCGACCGATTGTTGAGTTGCTCTCCCCGGAATTTTCTTATCAGAGTGAATATCTGAAGACTTGGTATCACAGCGACCTGACGCCTCCAGCGGTCGACGTTCCAGCAATCAATATCGAGAACGAGAAAAAGAACCAACATCGACTAGAACTACAGACTGCGATTGCCGGTCTGAAAACAGACCTCAATAATCTCGACAAACCAGCCCGAGTGAAATTACTGCAAGAGCGTCGGAGCGCAGTGACCGCACTACCGCTCGACTTGAAGCCTTATGCGAGATGGGAATTTGAAGGCGACCTATCGGAAGCTCTCCACGGTCTCGAACTCACAGCACATGGAGAGGTACAGTTCCGACATGGGCGAGTCGTTTTGAATAAATCCTACTTAGAAAGCAAGCCACTACAAATCGATTTGAAAGCCAAGTCGATGGAGGTTTGGTTTCAGCTGGCGGATCTCGAAGATTTGCGTGGCGGAGGATTGATGGGTATTCAGAACAACGCCCTCGGGCTTTTCGACACCATCGTGGTCGGCGAACGTAAGCACAAACTTTGGATGCTGGGCAGCAACGGATTCACTCGCACGGCGGATATTCTCGATTCCTATGAAGAGACCGTCGCCGATGAACTGTTACATCTCGTTATGGTCTTTCAAGAAGACGGAATGATCGCGCTGTACCGTAACGGGCAACTCTACGGACAGCCATACCACACAGAACTGGCGACGTTTCCTCGTGAAACATCATCCTTACTCTTCGGGCTTCGTCATCTTCCAACTGGTGGGAACAGGAATCTTTCCGTCAGTATTGAGCAAGCGAGCTTATACGATCGAGCGCTCACTCCTCAAGAAGTCGAATCTGCTACGGCAGCCCGTAGTCAGTTTGTGTCAATTAAAGAACTCATCGCCGCGATTCCTCTCGAACAGCAAAAACAACGACAACAGCTGGTCGAAGCAGTTGCAAAGAACTCCGCTGAATTGAAACAAATTCCTATGAATATCAATCCTGAATCCGTAATCCAAGCTGAACAACAGAAGTACGACAACAAACTGCGGGCGATGGTTCAGTCTCGGGAGTTTCAACGAATCCCGCTGACTGATCAAAGGTACGGAGGAATCATTACCAATGCAGCCATGCTTAGTATGACTTCCGGTCCCAAACGAACACATCCGGTAGCACGCGGTGTGTGGGTAATCGAAGTCATTTTCAACGATCCTCCCGACCCGCCACCGAATGATGTTCCACCACTGAACGAAGATGCTGGTGATAAAAACCTCACCATCCGTGAACGGTTTAAAGCTCATCGAGAAAACCCATCCTGTGCAGGTTGTCACACAAAACTTGATCCACTTGGTTTTGCTTTTGAGAATTTTGACATCACTGGACGTTGGCGAGATAACTATGAAAATGGTCGTGATGTGGATGCCGCCGGAACACTGATGCGAAAGCATGACTTCGCTGAAGCGACAGGTCTCAAGGCAGCGATTGTCAGCGAACAATCACGCTTCGCCAAAGCATTTACCGAGCACCTCATGCGATTCGCACTTGCTCAGGAACTTTCGCCTGCCGACAGACTGGTCGTTGATGACATTCTTGCGAATTCCAAGAACGACAATTATCGCGTGCAAACTCTTCTGCGTGGAATAATCCACAGTCAAAGATTTCTTTCGATTGCTCCCTGATTAGATTTTCGCAGTTGAAATCATTTGATTAGCCGTTTTGTGATTTAATACGGGACTGTCTCTAAGACAAAATTCCTTGAACGACTTTTCCGTGGACGTCCGTCAGGCGATAGTCGCGACCTTGGAAGCGATA
>JABJMI010000945.1 GCA_018659505.1 Planctomicrobium sp. | reverse complement strand
TGATCAGTTCCGGGCATCCATAACGCTGCATAGCCCTGCATGCGTCGCCAGCGAGTAATGAGATCCTGACAGGTTCCGTTCAGGGCATGTCCCATGTGCAATGCGCCGGTCACGTTCGGCAGAGGAATCATGATCGTGTGCGACTCTTTGCCTTCCACAGGATCGGCGTTGAAGTCGCCTCGCTGTTCCCAATACGGGAACCATTTCTGTTCGGCGTCGTGCGGTTCGTAGAGCTTCGGAATATCAGACATGTTTATTCAAAATAATGTTATAAGAAGTATTGATCGAAGTAATAAAGATTCATCGCTTCACAGCAATCAATCCATATTGCTGCGAAGCGATAAATCTTGCTGTTTCGGAATTTAGATTCCGTACGAAAGTGCAAACAGCACTGCGAGAATGACAGCCATAAAGAGAATGATTTGCAGAAAGAGTTTGAGCGATCGCTGAAGAATTAACGGAGTGAATTCGTAGCGACTTGTGTTCCAGACAAGGCTGACAGCGGCAGCAAGTGGGAAAAGGTACCAAGTGATATTCATCAGAACAATTTCGTTTTTATCGATGTCGACCAGGACTCGTCCCAGCCTGTGTGAATAATCAGTCAATCTGCTGGGTCTCGACCCAGCCTACAAGAGTTTGTAAGAATCAAGTCGCAACGGCAGGTTCCGCAGCGGGTTCGTCTTTCTCTTTTTCGTGTTCGTCATCATATCCGTAAGCTGGACCTTCGACGGCATCCCAGATTGCCAACACATTTAATAAGCCTGCAATCCAGGTGAAGACCATTGCGAGTTCGTGGAACTTGCCAAGTTTTCCATGGAGTTGTTTTATCTCGTCTTCATCCATCGGCACCTGATACCAATTCCTGAAAGGGCGTGGAACCACACCACGGATATTCCCGATGTAGTCGTAGGGAGTCTCAGGATCTCGCAGAATCGATGCTTCTAATGCACGATATTCCGAAGCTTTGATCTTTTTCCCCAGGCGAACGTTCGGTGCTAATTGGAAAGTTTGTTCTTTGCCGTTGACCTTGGCAGTCAAAGTTCCTGTCAAAGAGACATCGCCCAGATTTCCGGTATGTGGTGCAAGGTCGACGGTTCCTCGGATTTCCTCGTAGACTGGTTGGTCGCCTCGCAGTTCAATCTCTCCCCAGAATTCCGTCGCGAGCGCTTCTGGAGATTGTCCAAATTCTTGATTCTGCTCGCTGTCGTAACGTTCTCGCTGAACAATCCCATACAACGAAGGTATTCCAACCCCAAGTTGAGCGGCGTATTTCAAGTAAGAGACACCTTTACCTCTTAATTCACCTTTTCCAGGCAACTGGACAGCTTTCCAGTCTGCCATCGCCATGCCTGAAAAGAAGAGCCCTAGAATACAAACAAAATAGACGACCGCCTTGAATTTTCTTCCCTGGTAAAAATGCCCTGCTCCCGGAATAAGATACGCCAAAACTCCGGCAATCACCGGGTTTTTCAAGTTGATACGTGAGTCGGTCATATGGTTTCTGTCGCGATCAAGCAAAAAAATTGTATGTATCTCCTTGGAATTATTTGAGAATCAAGGAAATATGCTGCTATTGTTATGTTTCAGATTCTATTTACGTCTGTGGGATTGTAAATGTTGGACCGACCTGTCGCCAGTGCGATGAGAACCTCAATAAACTTCTTTCTTAAGGCAGGCTTAGATCTATCCAGTCCGGCATTTGAATTCTTGTAGATGTTTTCAAAGGATTTAGAAATATCACTCTGGTCGCTCTGTTTTGTTTTCTCACCCTTGTCCTGCAATCCAATTGCGTCAAATCTCTTTGTGTGGGACACTTCTTGGTATCGAATCGGGAAACTTATCGAAAGAGGCATCACTATGTTTGAATCTTTAGTCCTTTGGTCGTTACTTGTGCCTGCTCAGGCGGACGAAATTAACGAAATCCCCGTCCAATCGGTGGTCGTTTCTTTGATTGATGATGTGGAACTGACCTTGGGAGAAGCGGGAATTGTTGAATCAGTTCAATTCCGCCCCGGTGATTTAGTCAAGAAGGGGGATTTGCTCGCTCAACTCGACACATCCGATGACAAACTCGTCCTGAAACGAGTTGAAGCTGAGCTTGAGATGGCAAAGTTGAAAGCAAGTAATGATCTCAGCCTGCAACTGAGCCAAAAATCTTTGGCAGTTGCGAAGAACGAACTTTCTCGCGCACTCAAAGCGAACGAAAGATTCCCACAGACAGTTTCAGAGTCAGAGATTGATCGCTTGAAACTTCGAGTCGACGAGGCGGAGTTACAAATACAGCAAGCGAAACATGACCTTGAATACCAGTTGCTACAGGTGAAATTGAAAGATACGGAACGAGCGATCATCCAACGAGAAATTGATAAACGGCAACTTCGTTCACCAATAGATGGCATGCTGGTGAAATGCGATTTGCAAGGAGGTGAATTGGCACATCCTGACAAACCGCTTTGCCGAGTCATCAACATGGATCGGATGAGAGTCGAAGGATTTGTGAGTACCAGTCACGATCTGGTGCAAACTGGTGATAAGGTTCTCGTTCTCTCGGGAGAATCAAAAACAGAACCCGATATGAAAATTCCCGGAACAATCACATTCGTTGATCCTGAAATTGATACGATCACAAATCAGTATAAAGTCTGGGCAGAGATCAATAACGAAGAAGCTGGACTCCGCCCCGGTTCCCGTCCTGAAATGGTCATTCTTAAAAAAACAGAAGGTGATAAGATTTCTAAAGAAGTTTCAGTTCAATAACTGCTTTCATTCTTCTCAAATGATTATATGAACAGGAGGGAGCAGAGAATTTTTACTTTCTTGTCTACTAACATTAGCGGGCACTGCGATGCACGAAAAATTCTTGATGGCGAATAATCTCACGCATGAAGTGATCGGTGCTGCTATCGAAGTTCATCGGGACAAGGGACCAGGATTATTAGAGTCAATCTACGAATGGTGCTTGACAGTCGAACTTGAGTCTCGGGGTTTTAAAGTTCAATCCCAAACTAATGTTGTCGTCAACTACAAGCAATTTCAAAAAGAGTATCCGTTGCGATTTGATCTACTTGTTAACCAGAGTTTGCTCGTAGAAGTCAAAGCGGTCGAGAAGGTGCTGCCAATACACAAAGCTCAACTCATCAGTTATATGAAACTATTAGACATCCCACTGGGGCTCATCATTAATTTCAATGTTCTGAAACTGACCGAGGGAGTCTCTCGACTTATTTTGCCAGGTTCAAGTAATGAATAATTAGCTTATTTCCTCTGCTTCCTTTGCTCCCTCCTGTTCAATTTTTTCTTTACAATCAAATTTTACTATTCTCTTTGCACAAATTAAAAGTGGACCAATTTATCCAGTCCCATGACGAGTGGTTCTCAGCAACATTCTGAATTAAATCCCGAACAGGATTCAACGACTCATCCATTGCCTGTTGAGAAACGTCGTGATCTGATTGTTTCTCAAACTGGTTCCAAAACATTCCTGTTATGGACCATTAAAGATCCTGTCGCTGAAAAATTCTATCAACTGCGGCAGCAAGACTTTTTTGTCTTCTCACAGCTTGATGGACAGGTATCGATTACAGAGATTCAAAATAGGTTCTACCTAAACCATGCACCGCAGCGACTAAGCAGTGAGCAGGTTCTAAGTTTCGTGCAGCGACTCTTCGCCCAGGGACTTGTACAAGTGAATCGCTATGGAACTTCGACTGCTATCAAGAGTCGAGCGGATCGAATTCAGCAAACTGAGCGGAAGCAAAAACTGACGAGTCTGTTGGCAATTCGATTTCGTGGAATTGATCCAGATCGGTGGTTAACTGCCAGTTTGCCGTATGTCAAATGGTGCTTCTCGCCGCTGGTCTTCGCTGCCTGTTTGGTGTTACTGATCTTTGCTGGCAGCGTTGTTTTTGCAGAATGGGAACAGATCTTTCGAGATCTTCCGAGCTTTGGAACATTTCTAAAGTCGGGGCAGCTGATCTGGTTTATGGCAACGATTGGTCTCATCAAGATTCTTCATGAACTTGCTCATGCGTTTGCCTGCAAATACTTTGGTGGAGAATGTCATGAACTGGGTGTCTTGCTGCTGGCATTCACGCCTTGCCTATACTGCAATGTCTCGGACGCATGGCTGATGAAAAATCGCTGGCATCGCATAGCAATCTCAGGAGCGGGTATTTACCTGGAAGTGATCATCGCTTCGATCAGCACGTTAATCTGGTATTGGACCGTTCCTGGAATGATCCACACGATCAGTCTGTACTTAATGGTGATTAGTTCAGTCAGCACAGTTTTCTTGAATGGGAATCCGCTACTGCGTTACGATGGATACTACATTCTTTCCGATCTTGTGGAGATTCCAAATCTGCGAGGTCGCTCGCAAGAATTGGTTCGGACCTGGTGGATGAAGCTCTTCTTCGGTGTACGTTCCGCAGACCCATTGCGAGGTCAGCCTGCTTCAAAAGTGTTACTTGGTCTGTATGGGATTCTTTCCGGTCTCTATATCTGGTTTGTTGTCTTTGCGATAATTTGGATGCTCTATCAATTTGCAAAACCGTATGGACTTCAACCGGTCGTCGTGGCATTGGGAGTCTTCATGCTTTCCTCCAAGATTGCCGGGATTGGTCAATCAATAATAGGAACTGTTGTGTCGCTTGAACGCCAAAATCGATTACGTAAACTTCGCTTCTCCAGCGTTGCGATTGTGGTCGGAATAGGTGTTGTTTTTTTATTCATGCTGGAATTCCCTCGGCGAATTCAATCTCCCTGTATCATTGAACCGGGCGGATCCAGCACAGTCTTCGTTTCATCACCCGGTCAAGTTGAGTTTGTAAATCTTCAAGCAGGCAGTAAAATTAGAAAGGACGCTGAACTTGCGAGATTGAAAAACCGCGAACTGGAAAGAGAGGTCTTGAAGTTAGAAGGTCGGTTTAAGCAACAACAAAAACATATTGAATTACTACTTCAACGACAAAGTCGAGACCCGTCGGTCGCTCAGGAGATTCCGTCGGCTCAATCAGCTTTGATGAGTTATCAGGAACAACTCGAAAGTAAGCAGGAAGACCTCAAGCGACTTACGTTACTCGCTCCTCAGTCGGGAGTCATCTTGTCAGTTGATAACTTGAAGTTGAATCCAAGTCAGACGAGCGAGTTCAACATGAATGGGTACGTGATCGCTGCTCGAAACGAAGGGGCTTGGCTTGAAGCGGGAGTGAAACTCTGTGTCATCGCAGATGAGAAGAGTGTCGATGCCGTTTTGTATGTCGATCAGGCAGAGGCTGTTTTACTGAAGACGGGTCAGAAAGTTCGCGTTGTTTCTCATGACCAACCAGACCAGAAGATTGTTGGAGCGATTATTGAAATCTCCTCCAATCCATTGACCACAATCCCGCCCACATTGTTGCGACTTGAGTTGATCCCCTATGAGCCTGATGGAGATGGTCGATTGAAACCTGTCCGTCCTATTCATGAAGTCCGAGTTCGCTTGCAGCCAACGACTCAAGGTGCTTCGTTCGGACAAACAGGTGCGGCAGTCATACATCTCGCCTCAGAGTCAATTTACTCTTCGCTGCTAAGAATTCTTAGGAAATCGGTGACGTTTGAATTGTAAGACTCCCCCAGAACGACAATCTGACTGTTCATGTTGACGCTTCACAGTGCGACAGCAAGAATGCAGTCATTCATATAAAAAGGAGTGATGCAATGTTATTGAAGACGACCTTCATCTTGTTCTTATCAATTGTTTTTTTCCCGACTCCCAACATTCAGGCGGAAGACTGGCCACAATGGCGGGGTACGAATCGGGATGCAATCTGGGATGAAGACGGGATCGTTGAAGCCATTCCAGAAGCTGGGCTGAAGGTGAAATGGCGAGCAGAAATCTCTGGAGGATACGCTGGTCCAGCTGTTGTCGGTAATCGCGTCTATGTAACTGATTACATTCGTGAGTCGGGGGATGCTCGCAACGGTCCCGGAACAATCAATCAGTTACAGGGGACAGAGCGAGTGCTTTGTCTGGACTCTAGTAGTGGAGAGATTATCTGGAAGCACGAATACGATTGCCCCTACCTCATCTCTTACCCTGCTGGTCCGCGAGCGACTCCAACTGTCGATGGAAATCGTGTTTACACTTACGGAGCAGAAGGTCATCTTTTTTGTTTTGAGCGACTTACTGGAGAAGTTCTCTGGTCAAAACAAATGAGA
>JABJMI010000179.1 GCA_018659505.1 Planctomicrobium sp. | reverse complement strand
AACTTTTTCAACTTCGATGGTCTGGTCTATCCACAAAACGTCACTCCGTGACGAACATCATGGTGTGGGGATTCTCTCCTTGGGTTGAAAACCCAAGGCTATCTCAAGAATTGCCTCTAGCACAAAGTCTTCACAATCAGTACTTGTCCGCTGCATGGAATCTATGAACTATTTGTGTTTTTCGTGGGCAACGAACGGATTGTTCCGCAACTCGCGTGAACGGTTTCGATCCCTTTCATCTTATCCTGTAAATCATGTTCATCCGGTCTCTTTCTTTCGTGTGATTCGTTCTGATGCTTGTCAGTCAGCTTTTCAGATTGTCGATACATTCTTCGCGGATAAAAAATGTTGGGAGTGTTATTCTCAGAACTAAATTCGGGTACGCAATAGATATGTCAGCCGAAATTGTCCATGCTGCGATGTGTAATTTAATTTATAATCATTGAAGCTGATTTCAATGACTTCACATTAACCTTGTGTCTCTGGAAATATGTACTCCATTCTCATCTTGTATGCCTTAGTGGCTGTTGGGTTTTCGTTTTTTTGTTCGGTCGCTGAAGCGGTGTTATTAAGCGTGTCGCCGTCGTTTATTGCGTCGTTGAAAGAAAAGGGGAAACCTTCTGCCAATTTACTTGAACGGCTGAAGTCGAACGTCGATCGTCCTCTCGCCGCGATTTTGACATTAAACACTGTCGCTCATACTGTTGGAGCTGCAGGAGTCGGAGCTGAAGCTGCGAAGATTTGGGGAATGGAACATTCTGGAGGCCACGCTGTCGGCTGGGCATCTGCGGTGATGACTCTGGTGATTCTTGTCTTCTCGGAGATCATCCCCAAAACAATCGGTGCTGTTTACTGGAGAAGTCTCGCAGTTCCGATCGCGATCATGGTGAACTGGATGATCAAAATCCTTTATCCACTAGTGATTCTCTCTGAGAAACTGACTCAACTCATTGGGGGCGGAGAACGACACGGAGTCGTCACTCGATCCGAAGTCGCAGCGATGGCAGCGATTAGTGCTCAAGGTGGTTTTCTCGAAGAGAGCGAGTCAAGAATCGTTGCGAATTTGTTTAATCTTCGCGATCTCGTTGCTGAGAATGTCATGACCCCTCGAACCGTGATTCGAGCGTTTCCCGAATCGATGACCGTTCAACAAGTTGTCGAGCAGCAGCCAACGATTGCCGTTTCACGCATCCCTGTCTACGGAAGAGATATTGATGACGTTACCGGATTCGTTTTGAAGTCGGATGTTTTTCTCGCTCTGGCAAAAGATCAACACGAGACACAACTAAAAGATATTCGTCGGGAAATCGCTGCGGTCCCAGCACAGACACCGTTGTTGGAATTATTCGACCAATTACTCAATCAGCGAGCGCATATCTCAATCGTGATGGATGATTATGGGGGGACTGATGGTCTGGTGACTTTAGAAGATGTCATCGAGACACTGCTCGGAATGGAAATCGTTGACGAAGCAGACCGAGCCGAAAACATGCAGCGACTTGCTCGCAAGCAATGGGAGAAGCGAGCGACCGCGATGGGACTCGATCTTTCTCAACCAGTACAGCACCCTGCAGGAAATCAAGTGGATGATCAGCAAGGAAAAGATTCAACCGAGCAGGACAGTCAGAAGAATTCTTAATCTGCCAAGGTAGCGAACATGGATATCAACAATTACCTGACTGATCAGGATGGAAAAGATTGGGCAGTGTTGCTCGAGCCTTGGTATTGGAAGCTGCCAGACAGTTTTGACATCTGGATGGTGAATAAATTGGGAGATCTGATTCTGGTTCTGGAAGACGATCAAATTTATTTTTTCGACATCGCTTTAGGCTCGATGGACCTGATTGCTGAGGATCAAGATGATTTTGTTGAGAAAGTGAACCAGGACGACAACGCTGATCATTGGTTCGCGATTTCACTTGTCGATGATTGTCTCGACGCAGATATGTGTCTCACTGCTGACCAATGTTTCGGATACAAACTCTCCCCGATTTTGGGAGGTGAATTCACAGCCAACAATCTTGAACCAATCGATTTGATTGTCCATTATAGTATTCATGGTCAGATTCACGAACAAATCAAGGGCGTGCCTGAAGGTGAAACAGTGAACATCGAGATCGTTCCCCCAGAGGGGATGACTTTTAATGTGGATGATCAATCCGAGGACTGAATCCGCACTTTTTGGAAAGCTTGAATTTTAGTCGATTTGTTTTCCTTATCCGTGAAGTACGTTTCTGTAAAATAAAACGCTGAATCAACGTGGCAGAACTGAAATAACTCATTGAAATCATTCCCGGACTTGGATACAGAGGCAGCGCGAGAACCACGAAATAAACGAATCACACGAAAGAGACTTTTAACCGTTGACTGACTGAAAATCTCTACTGTTGCTCAATCAATTATTATCCAGAAAACCACATCGTATAAAAGAGAAGAGACAGGATAAACATGATTTACAGGATAAGATGAACACTTTCGAATTTGGAATTCAGAATCATGTGATTCTCATGTCAGTCTCGATATCATTTCAGGCAAAAGCTCGCTGTCTTCTAAGAGTCGGTTGCGTTTTCTATCCTGTTCATCATGTTAATCCTGTCTACTTTATTGAGAGGAATTCGGCAGGTTGATTAGTGTGCTAAGTCAGTCTGCCACTGTATTCTTTTCGTGTCATTTGTGTGTTTCGTGGTCAGTCAACAGTTTCCAACTGTGAACGGTTAAAGCTAACTTTAGAAATCCACTAGGTTTTCGAATGCAGCTCGAATGGAGAAGATTCATGCTCAACAGAATGCCGGTATGTTCACGGACTACCTTTCGTGTGAACCTATTGCTGATTGGGATTTGCGTTTGTTTTGTGGGTCTCGTTGATGCCGTTCAGGCAGAAGAGTCACCCATCGTTGTTGAGAATCAAAAGACTGGTTCGCGAAATTGGCAGTTGACTCGCGTACGCCCCGATTCCGAAGGGTATCGTTCGCCAGCGATAGAAGGGTACTGTTCGAAACAGAGTGTCGCTGCGGGGGAGGAGATCAAGGTGATGGTCTCGACGACACCAGCATCCCCTTACAAAATTGAATTCTTTCGCATGGGGTACTACGAAGGGCGTGGTGCTCGTCTCGTCAAGACGATTGAACAGCTACAAGGCGAAGCGCAGCCTATTCCACAACCGGGTGAAAAGGATCTACACGAATGTCATTGGAAGTCCTCGGTGACTCTGAAGATCCCCGAAGATTGGGTCAGCGGAGTCTATCTGGGAAGATTGACGACGTTGCCAGACAACGATCAAAAACCGTACTGGCAAAGCTATGTTGTTTTCGTTGTGAAAGACGACCGACCAGCCGACATTCTCTTCCAGGTCTCTGATAATACTTGGCAAGCCTATAATCGCTGGCCTAGCCATTACTCAATCTACACTCACCCCAAGGGAACGCAGGGACCATGGGCAGATGTCAGCTTCGACCGACCGTACGGAAAAGAAGCTCAATTTACGACAGTTGTTAGCGATCCATTAACATTCGGTTCTGGTGAATTTTTACCATTTGAATTTCCGATGGCTTACTGGCTAGAGAAGCACGGCTACGATGTCACCTACTGTTCAAATAGTGATATGTTGACTCCCGAGCGAGGGTTGAAGTGCAAATCCTTTGTGAGCATCGGGCATGATGAGTATTGGGACATTCGACAATTCGAAAGTGTGACGAAGCTCCGTGATGAGGGAGTCAGTTTATTGTTTCTTTCGGGGAATAGTGTTTGTTGGGTTGCACCATTTCAAAATTCTTCGCGAGGCGACGCAAACCGAATTTTCTGTCGTGCTGGACCATATGGCGGGCAGAATCAATATGCCCTCGACAGAATCAAGAATCATGGTCCATTTCCTGAACATGGTCCAGATGAGGGTCTACTGATGGGGGTCAGAAATATCGAACCGGTCAATGGCGGAGGAGACTGGATCATCACAAACGCAGAACATTGGATGTTCAAGAAGACAGAGCTTAAGAACGGTGATCGAATCCCCGGTCTAATTGGATGGGAATATCATGGACAACCTGCAGACCTCCCAGGGTTGGAAGTCGTTGCTGCGGGGACTGCGTTTCAAGGTGGTCAAAACCCACAGCAATGGGCTGCGACAATCTATCCAGGACCACGACAGAATTTTGTCTTTAATGCTTCCACGATATTCTGGGCTCAAGGGTTGTCGAGTCCCCCAGGGCATGTTCTTCCTTGGTCACATTGGAGCCGTCCCCATGGTCCCGATGAACGTGTGCAGCAGATCACTCATAATCTGCTCAGCAGGGCAGTGAACAAAAACTTGCCAGAAAGTAAATAGCTTACTTTTGTAAGATTATTGTCATTCTTTTTCGAATTCTCTTGCACTTTCATTATAGGATTGCGTACATTTATAAGACTTTGTCGCTGCCTTCGTTCTGAAGGTGCTTTCATTAGAGAGGAAGCTTATCGATGCCTAGAGAAACGATTGATTGTTGGAACTGCGGTGCTTCTTTGAATTTGAAGTCGAGGGAGTCCATTAAGAAAGCGACTGCATGTCCTGATTGTGGAGAGTTTCTCAACGAAGATCATCACAATGATCACGCAAATACTCGTAGTCAAAGTTCGAATCGCTTCGATACCGAAGAGGAATTGACGGACTCGGTCTTCAGCATTCATGCAGAGCGAGCAGCCAAGCGGAGAGGTCGCAGAAGCAATTATCCCGGGGCAAGGTCAGGAAAGGTTCTCGCCTTCTGCGTTACCTCTGCTTTAGTCGTTTTAGTGGCGGCGTCAGTCTATATCTTCAACGAGAAAATTGCTTCACTCCCGAAGAAGCAGGTCGCTCCTCAAACCGCTTCTTCTCCCAAACTAAAAGTCGAACCAGATCTTACTGCCGTTCAAAAGTCCTTAGATCAGTTGCGTCAGCAGCAGTTTGAAAATCTTAAAAAAGAAGTGAGTCAGCTTCGGAAAGAGCAGAATTCGATAGTCAGTGACGTCGATATCACCAAGCTGCCTCTCCCGACAAGCATTCCACCCGGGAAGCTGCCATTTGATCAGGTCTCTGATCCGTTGCAAAGTTCAACAGACGGCATTGCAGCAAATCAGATTGCGAGGAAGAAAGGTAATAAGACGGGCACAGATGCAAGATTCACTTTTTCTGACGGAGATCAGTATCAAGTGAAGTATGAGGTGAGTGCAGAATTTGAAAACAGAACCGAAATCACTTCAGGCACATGCACATATGACGTCCTCGGGAGAGACAAACAGCAGTCGGTTGTGACCAGTTCGCGAGAAGGTTCGGGAACCGCTTTTGTGGTCACCTCCGATGGAGTTCTAGTGACTTGTGCGCATGTCATTGAAGATGCAAATGAGATCGAAGTTCAACTTGGAAAAGAAACGTACTCCGCTGAAGTGATCGATATCGACGAAGCAACGGATTTGGCGATCCTCAAAATCGATGCGAAGCAACTGAAGACTTTACCACTCGCAGACTCCGATGCCGCCCAGTTAGGTCAGGATGTTCGTGCGGTCGGTTATCCGCTTTCGGATGTCCTCGGGACCGGTGTGAAAGTCACACGCGGAACAATCTCTGGCATTCTGCAACAAGACGGACAAAAGCAACTTCAAATAGACGCAGCGGTTAACCCCGGCAATAGCGGAGGCCCTGTCGTCAATTCTCTCGGAGAAGTTGTCGGTGTTGCCAGTGCCAAATTAAATGGATTGGAAGTTCAACGCGTAGGATTTTGTGTCCCTGCCAATCTCGTGAGAGCAATGTTAAAGCAGCAAGGCTCAATCCCTGCGGAGACGATCTCCAAGACGGAATTAAAAGGACCGGAACTCGTTGCAGCGGTCACTCCTGCTGTTGCTTTTGTGAAAGTCAAATCTGGTCCCGGAGAAAATTCGAAACATTCGGAGTTGAGATTTAGTAGTAATTTTCACAAGTCAATTAAGAATTCGCAAGGGTTTCTAGTACCTTCTTTCCGATTCCGTGGCAGTCGTTTGGGGTTCGGTCGAGGGACACTACTCCTGACTCACAATGGAGAAATTGTCCGCTCTTCAGAGGAAGAACAACTTCCGTTTCTTATCGGTCCACCTAGTCAATTGCCGGTGTTTGAATTTCGAAATTGAAAAAGAAACAAGTGGACGAAAAAACGTGAGACCACTCTCATTCAGGAACGACCAGAAAAGACCACTTCAGGAATTTCACTTCCTCGTTATGTCGATCCCTTTGGACGCAGGAGAAATTCTGAAGTCGTTAAAGTGTTAATGTCAAACACATCACCATCAAATTT
>JABJMI010000265.1 GCA_018659505.1 Planctomicrobium sp. | reverse complement strand
GGCAGCTTGCAACTGGTCGACTTACCGGGGCATTCGCCCGGTCACTATGGAGTCATCTTGAATGGGACTGAAGGAGAAATCTTTTACATCGTTGATGCCTGTTGGAACATGCAAGTCCTTCGCGAAGGAACCAAGCTTCCCAAGGTAACTCGTAATGCGCAGTATGACTATCAAGCATATAGACAGACACTGGATAGCCTACGACCTTTGGCAGCTGATCACATTATGCTTGCATGCCACTGTCCCGAGACAATGAAGTATGTGGCAAATCATGAAGATTGATTTGGTCGCACCACCGTTTTCTGGTCATCTTTATCCAGCACTGCAACTTGCACGTGGCATACAAAAGCACAGCGGTCATTCTATTCGCGTCCTCAGCACCGCGAGTGCGAAACAGGCAGTCGAAGATTCGGAGCTTGCATTTATCGAAATTCTTCCGGGTCGAGATCGAGACGTCTGGGCGATAGCAAACACTCCACAACAAGTCGGTTCGAATCCGATCCGAATGTGGAAACAGGTACACAGTAATCTAGCATTGATGACTGCGTTACAACATCAGGTGAGAAGGATTTGGCAAGAGGCTCCTCCTGATGTCGTGATCGTTGATTTTGTTGTTCCCGTGGCAGGACTGTGCGCAGCTGAAATGGGAATCCACTGGTGGACGGGGATCCCTTCTCCCTGTGCATTAGAGACATCGCAAGGGACTCCATCTTATTTAGGTGGCTGGCAGCCCAAGCAAGACCTCTTTGGAACATTGCGTGACTGGACCGGTCGCAAAGTGGTAAGAACTTTCAAGCAGTCAACAAGAATGCTGTTCTCCCGGCAGCTGGGAGCATTAGGCATTCGATCTCTTTACCGAGCTGATGGAACGGAAGTGATTTACTCCTCAGAGAGAATCTTGGGCTATGGGCTCAAAGAGCTTGAGTTCGAACGGAACTGGCCGGAATGCTTTCACTTCATTGGTCCATTACCTCTTCCGCCGCCCAGTAGATCTCTGGAACTTCCAACTTTTCGTGCTGGTCGAAAGACAGTCCTGGTCTCTTTGGGAACGCATTTGAACTGGGCGCGACAAGACGTTGAACAATCAATTCGTGCCGTAGCCAAGCTACTACCGGCGATTGATTTCCATTTCTCTGCCGGTGGTTCTGCGTCTCAGGAGTTGAACCATGAAGAAAATTTCACCATGCATAAATTCATTCCCTACACAGAAGTAATCGAGCAGTATGATGCTGTCATTCACCATGCTGGGACAGGAATCATGTACGCTTGTATCCAAGCGGGGTTACCATCTCTCGTCGCTCCTCAAGATTATGATCAGTTCGACCATGCTGCGAGGCTGACTCATCGTGGTTTAGGAAAACGATTACCATCCAATCCCGGACAGATTGCGAAAGCTCTTGAGGCACTTTTCAATGATGAAGATGTCAGAAATGCTGGCATAGAATTTCAAAAGATAGCGAAATCGTACGATCCTGTTTCGAAGACGTTAGAGTTCCTGAAGCTCATTTGCATTTCAAAGAGGAATTGAAGACAGAGTTGAAAGGAAGTAAATTTTAGCCACAGAGATCACTGAGGACTCAGAGGAAGAAAACGTCACGGTTCCCTTTCTCTCGGTGATCTCTGAGTTCCCTGTGGCTAAATATTGAAATGCAGTCTTCGTGACTTGGCGTCTTTACATAGATTGAATGAGGCTTACAGCCTGAAAGTGCGACTAAAACACTCCCTACACTTTTTGATTGTAAGTCGCGAAGCATCACGGGTTCTTCTTCGGTCGTGGAACTCGTCCACGTGACCCTTTCTTACGTCCCTTCTTACCGCGTCCTTTTGACTTCTTGGTCGAAAAACTTTCGGCATCGGCGGGAACTGTAATGGCTCCTTTCGATTGATCGAGTTGTTTCTGTAAGTCAGCGATTCGGTCTCGTAAGTTCGCTGCTCTTTCAAATTCAAGGTTCTCGGCTGCTGCGAGCATCTCTTTCTCTAACTCACTTAGAAATGCTTGATTAACGTATTGAACTTCAGATTCTGCCCCGACGACATCTCGTTCGATTTTTCGTGCTGAGATCTCTTCTTCGATGCCGCGTTTAATTGCTTTCTTAATGGTCTCTGGGGTGATTCCATGTTCTTCATTGTATTTGAGTTGAATCTCGCGGCGGCGATTCGTTTCATCAATTGCCTGCTGCATACTTTTTGTCACTCGATCAGCATACAGGTAGACTTCAGCGTTGACGTTTCGTGCAGAACGTCCAATCGTTTGGAT
>JABJMI010000944.1 GCA_018659505.1 Planctomicrobium sp. | reverse complement strand
TTTGCGTGAGATAATCGACTTCCTCAGCCATCAAATGCGAGCACATCGTCAGCAGACAAACTTTAATGAAGATCAATTTCAAAAAGCGTTGAGACATTTCTGTTCGCTTACTGTGTCAGTGGAATTCCGGGTTTCACTTCTCAATTACAATTAGACGCTAACATAAGTGATGGCATAAGCAAAGAATCTATCCGGACTTCGTAGTTTCATGCTGATCTGTTGGCTTGTTCCGAAGCGAAACTTATGATCATGAAATAGAAATTTCACAGTACATCTTGAATGGATGAAATCGATGTCGGCAGTTTCTCTTCGTGAAGAGGCATTGGCAATCTGGCAAGCAGGTGTGGACGCTGTCGACTCAGCTCAACTTGTTCGCAATGTGATTCAACAAACTGAGACGGGTCTCGTCATCGCAGGTCATGAATGGGACTTTACTAATGATGGTCGTATTTGTGTGATTGGTGCGGGTAAAGCTGGGGCTGGTATGGCAACAGGCTTTGAGAGTCTGTTGAAAGACGAATGGAAGTCCCATGTTTTCGGCTGGATCAATGTGCCTGAAGATTGTGTTCGAGAATTGGAAACGATCCACCTCCATGGTGCGAGACCCGCAGGTGTCAACGAACCGACCGCAGCCGGAGTCGAAGGGGTGCAAGAGATTCTGGAATGCGTAAGAACTCTCGGTGAAGAGGATCTGTGCGTCGTTCTAATATCCGGAGGCGGAAGTGCGCTGCTGCCTGCTCCTGTCGAAGGAATCTCTCTTGAAGACAAGCAAATGCTCACTCGCAATCTCATGCACGCTGGAGCCACGATCCAAGAACTCAACACCGTTCGTAGTTCACTTTCAAAAATCAAAGGTGGCGGACTTCTGCGAGCCTGCCATGCGGGGCGACTGATCTCGTTAATTATTTCTGATGTCATCGGTGATCCGCTGGAGACAATCGCCTCGGGACCAACTGTTGATATCGCTAGCGATCCACAGCGAGCGATTGAAACCTTGAACACGATCGCAGCACGTTCTAATTTTGAAATCCCCTCTGCGATTCTACATGCTTTGCAGGGTCTTGAAACTGTGGATGAAGCAGAAGCTTCGGTCTCGATTACCTATTCAAATCATGTGATTGGAAACAATCAAACAGCGGTCGAAGCGGCAGCTAAGAAAGCAAGCGAACTCGGCTACGAAATCAAGCTCAAAGAACACGATCAGCCGGGTGATGCGAACGCAACCGGAAAACAATTTGCAGAAAAAATATTACAAGAGCAAGCTGTTTCGGCTTCATCACCGAAGCTCTGCTTTATCAGCGGGGGGGAACCGACTGTCGTACTCGCTGTAACTGAAGAAGATCAGAAGGGAGGAAGGAATCAGGAACTTGTGCTCGCTGCCGCGAAAGTCTTGGAAGAAAATCCACAATTAGGGATTGTCATCGTATCAGGTGGGACCGATGGAGAAGATGGTCCAACGGATGCCGCTGGTGCGATAATTGACTTGGAGCTACTTAAGAAAGCAACAGAATTAAACCTGACCATTGCTGACTATTTGTCAGTCAACAATTCGTATTCTTACTTTGAGCAGATTGACGGACTCATCAAGACGGGACCAACGCACACGAACGTCATGGATTTGAGAGTTGGCTTGCTAATTCAGTAATCGAATTCGTTATCTGATATTCGGATCTCGTTCTGCTCGAACAAGAATATGATCTCCACGAAAACTTAATCCAAACTGGTTCGCTTTAATAACAGATGCGAAAGCTTGGTTCGGTGTGGTTTCTTTGAATTCGCCCGTGAAAGTGCCGGTGACTCCAGAACTCAGAACGACTGTTCGTCCACCATACTTTCCTAATGTCTGAAGCACTTCGTTAATCTTGGCATTTTCAAAATGAAAGTGAAAAATATTCTCTGTTTCACTTGGAGTTACTTTGATGATCGATTCACGATTTACAATTTCTTGACTGTCACTGAACTCTGACTGACCTGTCTTGTTCTCTGCTTGAACGATTACAGGCTCTGAGCGTTCGTACTTTTGAACCTCTGAAGTCTCTCTGAAATCTTCAACAATCGCTGAGCGAAGTTGTTTGAATTCCTGAATTTGTTCTTTCAGTTCATCGAGTTCAGCCTGAACTTGCTTAAAATCATCTTTCACATGAAATCTTCGGACTTCCTCAAAATCCTGACGTGTTTGAGCCAGTTTGAGCCGTAACACATGACCTTTCAATTCAGCGATTTCATCATTCAAACTGACTTGGTATCGCATCGATGAAACATCGACCGGATTTGGAACAGGTTTCTTGAGTGCCAGTTTTGAAGAACTATCTGAATAGACGAAACGAGCATCAGGGATAGGAACCAAGATTGATGTTTCTTCAATCTCGGGAGTTCCGATTCCTAGTGGAGCATTCATATCAGCCGATGCAACACGAATCGGTTTTGGTTCATTTGCTTGTACGAAGGAATAGTATTCATTACTTGGAGTCGGGAGCAACTGCGACTCACCGACGTGCTGCGGCTTTGCTTCCGGAATTGAAAGAGGAGCAATCGCGACTGACTTCACAGAACCGGTCGTGCCAAGTCTGTTTTCAATTTTAGCAGTGACATTGACATTCTCTTCGTACTTGTTTTCAGGAGAGATCTGAGGTCGCATTGAAGGATTGAGCGCAAAGCGTATTTCTTCTGGTTTCAAACCGACCAGAAGAATTGTCAGCCCGAATGCGAAACTCATCATCCAGAATGCTATTTTGAAAGGTGCGTTCGACATGGATATGTACGTATCTGAAATGAATGAAAGTGGTTTCAGAAAAAGGACACGCGTTCTATTTCGTAGACACAGCAAACACCAAAGGGCGACAGAGCTCTATGCTTCATTAGATCGGCATTGAGAACACCGACCCTCCCGTGAAATCGTTATAATCGACACATTTTATCAACACACGTGGAGTCACGTTGATGTGAGTCCATCACATCGAAAACAAGTTAAAATAGATGAAGTCGACAGCGTTGTCGTCAAGCAGATTCACATCTCGTTACGTGGTTATCTAAGAAAAGCCTTGCGAAACATTAGTTTCGCTGACACTCTCAATACGAGTGTACTCTTAAATAGAGACGTAAGATTTCCCGTCAAATCTTATTACGACGATTTCAGAAATCAAAAAACGCGGCAAGGTCCCCTCAAAGCTCCCAGCTTCTCCTTGCCACGTTTTGATCGTAGAATTTGTTGAGATCAATTGAATGATTCTCGCAAACATAGAACGCTGGCAGACGGAGTCAAATTATTTCGGTTAATAGAGAAAAGAAAT
>JABJMI010000276.1 GCA_018659505.1 Planctomicrobium sp. | reverse complement strand
TCCAATGTCTGCATTTTGAACAGCTGCATATAATGTCGTGAGGGCATGACTATCGTAGATGTTATCATCATCCCAGAAACAGATGTATTTCCCAGTTGCAGATTGAATACCCAAATCCTTCGCTCCCGCTCCCCATTGACCGACCGGTTTTGGAAGAGCGGAATAACGTGCCCCTGATCGATCAGCGAGAAACTTCGCACGTTCGTCCGGTCCATCTGCGACGACAATGTGCTCACACTTTAACCCTCCTAGCGACTGCATCTGAAATTGACGAAGACAATGAGCAAGAAACTGCGGTCGCTGACATGTTGCTGTCACTACTGTAAGATCCATCGTGAATCCTTTCGAAGGCGTGAGAGGATCATTGCATAAGAGAACTTTCTCTTAAGAACTCACTCAATCTGATAGGTTGCGCTTTGAAATGGATTGAAATGCGGAGTCGCGGAGGGCACGGAGAAAACAATCCTGCTTATGCCGGGTTCATCAAATCTCTTCTTTTGGATTAGGAAAATGATTCAAAGAAGAAGAATGTGTGTGTGTGGAAAATGACTCAGAGAAATTCTTCTCCGAGATCTCCTCGCCTATAAATTTGACTGAAACATTCAAACTGTTTACTTCCCTGATAGCTGTTGATATACAAACTTTTAATATCACATTTCATATTGCAAAGTGAATTAGACTCATGAAGGCACTCGTTAAAGCAAAATCTGAAGTTGGTTTGTGGATGGAGGATGTTCCTGAGCCGGAAGTCGGCGTCAATGAAGTTCTCATCAAAGTAGAAAAGGCTGGCATCTGCGGAACTGATTTACACATCTACAACTGGGATCAATGGGCACAAAAAACGGTCCCGGTTCCAATGGTCGTTGGTCACGAATTTGTCGGCGAAATTATTGAGGTCGGAACGAACGTCAAAGACTTTTACCCCGGTGAGATCGTCAGTGGTGAAGGACACGTCGTTTGTGGACATTGCCGCAACTGTCTCGCTGGTCGCAGGCATTTGTGTGCTGAAACGTCCGGTATCGGAGTCAATCGTCCTGGGGCATTCGCTGAGTATATTTCGATTCCGCAAACAAACGTCTGGCATCACGCTGATGACATTGATCGCGAGGTCGCATCTATCTTCGATCCATTTGGAAACGCGGTTCATACTGCACTTTCTTTCGACGTCTTAGGTGAGGATGTGCTCATCACCGGAGCAGGACCAATTGGATGTATGGCAGCTGCCGTTGTTCAATACGCCGGAGCTAGATTCGTTGTCGTGACTGATGTGAACCCATGGCGATTAGAGTTAGCGAAGAAGATGGGAGCCACACGTACGGTTGATGTCCGTAAGGAGAGAATTGCAGACGTTCAACATGAGTTGGGCATGAAAGAAGGCTTTGATGTCGGCTTGGAAATGTCCGGCAATGAATCAGCCTTCCAAGAGATGCTGACAAACATATGCCATGGAGGCAAAATTGCTATGCTCGGCATTCCTGCAAAACCAATTGCAATCGACTGGAACACCGTGATCTTCAACATGCTGACAATCAAAGGGATCTACGGTCGGGAAATGTACGAAACCTGGTACAAAATGACCGTCATGCTGCAGGGTGGTCTCGACATCTCGCCGATTATCACTCATCGTTTTCATGTCGATGATTACGAGAAAGGCTTCGCTGTTATGAACTCGGGAGAGTCTGGTAAAGTTGTTCTCGACTGGAATTAGAACATACGAATCGACATTGTTTTCTCGAAGAACCAATATTAACGCAAAGGCGCCAAGACGCAGAGAAGTAAAAGAAGACGAAGTCACAAACTCTTTAAGAACGTGCGTCTTTGCGTTTATCCACATTTGCGTGTTCATTCATCTTGGGTAATGTCTCCATTGCGATAGATTCTATTTAACAATTCAAGAAATAAACTTAGGAGTTCCCGAGCACGGGGTCTTAGATTGTACGTGAATTGAAGTTTCTTATTTCATTGATCAGGTTGTCTTGATTGAGTCTGAACACGCAGTCAATTACTGTTTGTAGATCAAGACTGACTTGCCTACGAGTTTACTTAGAGTAAGTAACTCCCTCCTCATTGTTGCCTTCCAGTGGATCAATCATGAAGCTTTCTCTCTTTATAGTTTTAACCGCTGTGCTGGCAATGGTGGCCTTGGCGATCTCGGCGGAGTCTGATTCGAATCTGGTTGAGGTGACCGTTCTTACCGAACAGAACTGGGATGAATATGCCCCTGAGGGCAAAGAGGTTGATGCGATTTATGGTGACATCGTCATCAGGAACAAAAACGTAGTCGCTGTTATTGCTCGACCAGTTGCGACTCGCAATGCCAACATGACTGTTCGAAATGTGGGTGGCTGTCTGATCGATTTCACTTCAAGAGACTTCGAAAGTGACCAACTCAGTTGCTTTTATCCAGCCGGGACTGATTACGCATACCGAGACTATACCGTCTCGGTCGGAGAAGAAGAAAAACGGAAGCTGTCAGAGAATCAGATCCTGAAGGGGAAATCTTTCGAGGTGAATGTGATTGCCAAAGGCTCTGGTGGTCGTCCAACAGTGATGACCTCCTATCGATTGACCGAATCGAGTACGTCTTTAGAGATTACCACCAAGTACAGGAACGATCTGAAGAAAACCATCACCGTCGTCCCGATGGATTACATCCGTGCAGATGGCAAGAGTACAGATATGGTCAAGACGCCAAATGGGACCTCTGATCAATATTCCTTTGCAGATGAATATTGGCAACAAGCATACTTATTAACAGCTGAGGAGCAGATTCAGTCGAATAGCAACTCTCGTTCGTCAACTTTGAAGTACATTGCCTCCAAAGGGGAAGACTTTAAGTCTCTCGCTCCAGAGTCTTCAGCGACATTGACTCGCCATCTCGCAGTTGGAACGACCTACCTCGATGCTCTGCAGGCTGCCAAACTTGGTGAGTTCACAAACGGAACTATTCGAGTCGTAGATAAAGAGGGTGATCCGATCGGGAATGCCATCCTCCGGGTGAAACAGAACGACCAAGCTTTGGGTGTGATTCGTACTAATGCTAAGGGTCAGGCTGTCTCTGCATTCCCTAATGAAAACTTTGAGTTGGAAGTGTTTCACAACGGACAAAAGATAGCATCGATACCCGAAGCGAATCTCAAGAAT
>JABJMI010000869.1 GCA_018659505.1 Planctomicrobium sp. | reverse complement strand
GCGTTTTCGTGGAAAATTACCTGAAGATTTCGAGATCACCTGCCAGTACACTACAACCGGTGGAGCGATCTATAAGTCTGTGACATTTCGTTTCGATCAGTCTGCTGATAATGCTTACGATAATTTCGTTTACACGAGCGCGCATGCACCTGGTCCCAAAGTGCAGGCGGCTTTCACTCGTAATGGCACAACAACTTATCCTCCGCAGGGACGTGTCAATCAACAGATCGAAGTAGGCGAAGAATACACCTTGCGTTTCGCGATAAAGGGGAAACTTGTCAACGTCTGGCTGAATGATGAGTTTGTTCTCGCTTATACATTTCCTGATCGACAACCAGAAGGAAGCTTCTCTCTCTCCGGGTTTGATGCGACCGTTGCTTTTGATTCGATAGGCATCCGTTCGCTGCCTGATGATTTCAAAATGCAGATCGATTCTACTTCCAAAGGATCTTCAAATCTCGATCCACAGTTGGCGTTGAAGATCGCCGACTCCAATTATCAACTCGCTCAAATAAGACAGAAGTCTTACGAGAAGAGGCTTAAAGCAGACCATGCCAGTTATGGGACTGCTGAAAAATCAGACATTGATGAATTCAAAAAACAAGCTGCGATTACTCAAGCGGAAACGGTATTGGCTTCTGCACAGCATGAACTTCTGGTAGCTGGAGCAGATGAAAAGAAGGCCGCAGCTGCCAAGAAGAAAATAGAAACTGCGACCGAGGCACTCGCTACCGCAAAGAATGGGGAAGGTCAATACAGCAACTTGAGAGCCTCGCTAAAAGCTCTGGAGACGCCGGCACACAAGTCGGAAAATTATCCAGCTGTCTATCCATCAGAAAGCACAGGTCGCAGACTTTCACTCGCCAAGTGGATGGTAGATCAAAAGAATCCATTGACGGCGCGGGTTGCAGTCAATCACATCTGGTTAAGACATTTCGGGAAACCACTCGTGGAGTCAGTCTTCGACTTTGGTCTACGGGCGAAGAAGCCTCAGCAGTTGGAACTGTTGGATTTTCTTGCCTGGGAGTTGATGGAGTCTGGCTGGAGTATGAAACATCTTCATCGATTGATCGTCACCTCTGACGCTTATCGACTTAGCTCTTCAACATTGAATGCCGACGCTGCAACGATTTCACGAGATGCGACCAATGAGTACTACTGGAGAATGAATACCCGTAGAATGGAGTCACAAGTCATTCGCGACAACCTTCTCAAACTTGCGGAGACCATTGACCTCACCATGGGGGGACCCTCAGTTGATGTGGGAGACAAAAGTCGTCGCCGCAGTCTTTACTTCAAACATTCCCGCGATCAACAAGACAAATTCCTAACAATGTTCGATGACGCGGACTTACTGCAATGTTATCGCCGCGACACAAGCGTCGTCCCGCAACAAGCGTTAGCCTTGTCGAACAGTCAACTCTCATTGACAATGTCTCAAGTGATCGCTGATCAAATTCATTCGCAGAACAAATCAAATACTTTTGAAAACTTTGTAAAATTGGCGTTCGAAACGATCCTTTGTCGTTTCCCTTCACAGGCAGAAATTGAAGCCTGTCGGAGTTACTCCGAGGAATTGAGGGAACTCTTACAAACAAATTCTAAACAAGAGATCGATAAAAGAATTCGCAGTCGACTCGTTCATAGCTTATTAAATCACAACGATTTCATTTCAATTCGGTAATTCTTATGGACCGTAGAAATTTCCTCAATCAATCCTCAATGGGTTTGGGGACTTTGGCACTGCATTCACTTTTGCAGAATGATGGATTCGCATCAAATCCATCTTCGGCAGATGAAACTCAAAATGGTTTGTCACACTTCGCTCCGAAAGCGAAGAGTGTCATTTGGCTTTTCATGCGTGGCGGTGTCAGCCACATGGAAAGCTTTGACCCCAAGCCAGCACTTACTCAGTACGAAGGAAAATCAATTAATGAAACTCCCTTCGCTTATGTGCAAGAGCCCGAACGCTTGAAGAAGGTGCGGGTCGTCGTCGTGAATGATGCTAACGGACAACAGCGAAACAAAATTTATCCGCTGCAAATTGGTTATAAGAAGTATGGAAACAGTGGAATCGAGGTCAGTGATTGGTTCCCCCATATTGGATCGCGCATCGATGACATTTCAGTAATTCGCTCGATGTGGACAACGGACGACAACCACGGAGCGCAAGTTCAATTCCATTCCGGTCGGCATATGCTGGATCCTCGCGTGCCGACGATTGGTGCCTGGATCACTTGGGGTTTGGGAACTCTCAATCAGAATTTGCCGCAGTTCATCAGCATGGGACCGCGATTCTTTGATCGTCGAGACGGACACTATTTGGGACCGGCGTATGACTCTGTCGCCTTGAAAGTTGACCCGAAGAATCCTCTCGACTATGCCAAACCGCAAGGCGATTTTTCCAGAGACGAACAGCGACTCAATTTCGATCTTGTGAATCGACTCAACCAGATTACGAAGCAACATTACCCAAACGATGCGGCTTTGGACGCCCGGATGAAGTCCTACGAATTAGCTTTTCGCATGCAGACAGCTGTCCCAAACGTGATTGACTTCACACAAGAAACAGTTGAAACACAGTCTTTGTATGGATTTGATCAGGCGGAAACAAAACCATTCGGTGAGCAACTTCTGGCTGCCCGCCGATTTGTGGAGAAAGGTGTCCGTTTCATCCAGATTCAACATGGAGATGGAGCAGCTGGCGCCTGGGATCAGCACTCAGGTCTGAAGAAAAGACACGCAGAACTTGCCATGCAAGTCGACCGGCCAGTCGCAGGCTTATTGACTGACCTAAAACAGAGAGGGCTTCTCGACGAAACGCTCGTCGTCTTCGCAACCGAGTTCGGTCGCACGCCTGGGACACAAGGCTCGGATGGTCGTGACCATCATCCGTATGGTTTCAGCGTCTGGATGGCAGGCGGCGGTCTCAAAGGTGGAGTCGCCCACGGAGCGACAGACGAACTCGGCTTCCATGCAGTTGAATCGCCACATTACGTAACTGACGTCCATGCCACAATTCTGAAACAACTGGGATTACATTCACACAAAATGGAAGTCCCTCGGCAAAAACGTTTAGAGCAAGATTTCGGACATCCTATTGATGATATCATTGCTTGAGAGATTCACATGCTTCTTGTATTTTAATTTTCAATGCTACCTATGAAACGAAATTACCAGATCCAGGCTCTTCCCATGAAACATCTCCTCTCTTTAATCGTCCTACTTACAGCTTGCAATGGCTCTCTCTTCGCTCAAAGTTTCCCTGCATTTGAAGAAGTCGTTATCGAACCTGAGATCGGTAAAGTCTGTTACGCCGTGACAATTGCCGATGTTGATGGTGACAAGAAGCAGGACATCGTCGCTGTCAGCGAGAGCAAAGTCTTGTGGTATCAAAACCCGACTTGGAAGAAGCACATTATCATCGATAGCCAAACGCCGCTCGATAACGTTTGCATCGCTCCACAGGATATTGATGGAGATGGAAAAGTAGATTTCGCACTCGGTGCAGGCTGGACAAAGATCGGGACGATCCATTGGTTGCAAAGAAATGCTTCACTTGATCAGCCCTGGAAAGTTCACATGATCGGAGAAGAACGCTGGACTCACCGTATGCGGTGGGCGGATGTCCTTGGGACGGGGCGATCTCAGCTTGTCGTCTCTCCTCTGAATGCAACTGTTGGGAGTGGAGTTCGCTTGACTGCTTTTTCAATCCCTGAAGATCCAACTTCAGATCGCTGGGAAACGACTGTTCTTAACAATGAACTCAACCGCATGCACAATCACTGGCATT
>JABJMI010000474.1 GCA_018659505.1 Planctomicrobium sp. | reverse complement strand
TGAGTGTGTCGAGTCGATCCTGATAGGTATGCGTGGTGCAAATCTCTTCGTAATACCTGCGCGAGGTATTCAGATTGTGATTGATGCGGTCAACACCGGCATCCGCCAGACGCTTCGCTTGGTCTGGTTTGAGCAAACCCAAACAAGCACAAATATGTAAGCCGTGTTCGTTCTTGATTTTCTGAACCACGTCACAGACGTGATCGACTTCGCGATCAGTGGGACCACGCCCACTGGCAACGATACAGTAAGTACGGGCTTGTGTCTCCGAAGCTTTTTGCGCTCCTTCCAAAAGGACTCGCTCGTTAGCGATTGAGTACTTTTCGATGGGGGCGTCAGAGATAATTGATTGAGAGCAATACCCACAATCTTCGGGGCAAAGTCCACTCTTTGCGTTCTTCAGATAATAGAGTTGAACCTTATTGGCAAAGTAAGTCTGCCGTACAGTGTAGGTCGCTGACAGCAACTCAAGTAATTCTGAATCCTTCGAACGAAGAATTTCGAATCCCTCAGCACGTGCCATAGGAGTGCCTGATAATACTCGCTGACTAAGTTCTTGCCAGCGCGTCGAATTTTGTGTTTCAACTGATGTCATTGTAATCGTTTTACTTCTCTGTGATCTGCTAGTTTGCAATGATTCGATACATCAAGGCAGAATAAATAGATTTTATCGTAATTAAAAATTCACCCAAGGTTTTACTGGTTCAATCACTCTTAGGTTTCTTCTTGCCAACTCGATTCCCCAGTGGTGCGGAAGCCTCAGCGGTCTCGGATGAATCTTCGTGATTAAGTGCCTTTTGCACAGAGTCAATCAAAACGTCCATCGCGAATGGTTTACGGAGGTAGTCGACGGCTCCCAGCATTTCAGCATAGGCTTTATGACGTCCCCCTTCGTTGGCGGTGATCATGATCACGCGCGGCGGGTTGTCTAAGGTCTTCAAATACTCCATGACGGGAAAGCCGCCCATTCTGGGCATCATCATATCTGTAATGACCAAAGCGGGAGTTTCTTCTTGAATCAATTTTTGACCATCGACACCGTTGGTCGCTGTCGAAACGCGATAGCCAACCTCAGAAAGAACCGTTTTCAGGGTACTTTGAATTTCGCGGTCATCTTCAATTAAAACGATTCTTTCGCCAGCCATGATCACCTCCTGTTGACGAACTTATTTCACTTGGTCGATTAACTGAGTATTAACTCAGCAAATACGAGTTCTTCGTTCGATTGTAAAAACAACTATTCAATCGGAAGTGCGAAGTCACCATCCATGTCACGGTAGACACAATGGACGTGGTTCGCAGGATTGCCAGCGGCGTCAGGCTGAGTGTTTACAAATTCGATCAAAAACCCTCGACCTTGAATGCGGTAGTAGTGACCGATACCAGGTTTTGTCGCACCTGCCCAGGCAAAGTGAATTTGATCGAGTCCATCGTAATGCAGTTCGTCGATGCGTTGCTTGGCAACAGGATCGGCAACGGCTTTGGCATACTCTTCAACGAGATTGAGAAGCATACTTTTCTGTTCGATCTTTAAGTCTGAATACGCAACTCCTTCGGCATCACCTGTGGATGGCTGTGGTGAACCTGCATCACGGATCTCAGCTGGAGCTTCATCTGAAAGAATCGCTTTCGAAGCTTGGTCATCATTGAGTGAGTTCACAAGTTCGAATGCCAGCGTTTCTTCCTTTGCCAGAACCCGAGTTCCGACTTTGACACCGACTTTGTTTTCATTCTGGACGGTCGCAGGATTTGTAGCAAAGAATTGCGGTGTTGAAGAGATCATTTTATTGTTTTCGACAACGAAGTTCAGCGAAAGATGATGACCTTCATAGGAAAGTCCCCACTTGGCGTCTTTCGCTGGTGTTCCGAATATTGTGAAATAATATCGTTCGTGATCTCTCGCCCAGCGACCTTTCCCCTCTTCAAATTCATTCAGAATTTTTTCTAGCGCCATGATCTGAGTTGTTTTCTGATAACCCATTTCACTCAAAGCTGCTTTCAAAAGCTGATGAGCCTTTTCTTGCTGAGCTTTGTTCATGAACTTGATTTGCAGTCCTTTTCTTTCGTCTTTCGGGATGAAATGCCAACCAAGCCGGGCTGGTGTCTCATAATCCAACAGAGCAGTTTTCTTTTGGTCTGCATCAAGCGACTCAACAAACGCATTCGCTGCGCTGGTCATATTTTCGCCTGGAGACGATGCTGCAAAATAGGTCAGCCCTACTGAAGAAAACAGTAATAAGGCTATTGCTGAAGATGTCAAAGCTGAACGCATATGTCGATTACCTGAAAAGATTAAGCTGGTTCAAAGTAAACTTGGAAAGCTGATACATGACCCTTGGTCATGATTAAGTTTGCCAAAACATTTTACTGATCAGAACAGTTTAGTAATGAATTCGGTCAATTGTCACGGCTAGAGGTAAAACAATTCTTATTTTGAGTCTATGGATGAAGAGGGCATATCTTTTGGACTCTAAGATATTTAGATTGGATTCCCTTTTACTGATATGTAGGCGATGGTAGGATGACGATGTAAGAGGTAGGTGGGCCTTTTGATTGTGAACATGTCTAATGAACTGTTTATCAATCAATTAGTAACAAACTTCTCACATAGCGATGTTGCAATTTATTGACACATACCATTCGGATGTCGAGCCAGTTCATGGTATCTTCAACGATCTCTGATCTTGAAAAACTTTTAGTGAATACTCAACTTATTACGGCTCAGGATATTTCTGACTGCCGCAGTGAGGTTCATGCTGGAACCGATACAGAAGAGTATTTTACTCTACTAGAGCGACGACAACTCTTAACCAACTTTCAGATCGAACGAATCCGCAAAGGCGAAGTTGCAGGATTGGTGCTTGGAGGTTGCAAGTTACTCTACCGAAATGCTTCAGGTAGTTTCGCACGTGTGTATCGCGCTGCTCGTACTGATAACGGTGAGATGATCGGAGTGAAACTTCTGCGTGATCGTTGGTCGAACGATCCAGCAACCGTTCGACTCTTCAAACATGAAGGACAAGTTGGGAAAAAGCTGAGGCACCGGAATATTGTGCCTATTCATGATGTTGGCAGCGAAGATGGATTTCATTTCATCACGATGGAGTTTATTGAAGGCGGAAATCTTCGCGATTTCATCAATATCCGCAAGCAAATCGATCCGATTGAAGCCTGTCGTTATACTCTCGACATTGCGCGAGGGCTCGCTTATGCGATCAGTCAAAATGGGATCACCCACCGGGATGTGAAAACGACCAACGTCTTGATGAGTAGTCAAGGCGTCGCAAAGGTCATTGACTTTGGCTTGGCTGCTGACGCCGCTTATTTCAACCGTCCCGGTAGTCCTGATTTAGCACAGGCAGTCGAATACACGACTCTTGAAAAAAATACCAGCGCACCTCAAAACGATCCTCGCAGCGACCTCTATTTCGTAGGAACAATTCTATACGAACTGTTAACTGGGGAACCTCCATACCCACGTACCAGAGACGTTGAAGAAAGAAAACGCTTCGGGCGCTATCGTGACATCCGACCGATCAGCGGAGTCTTACCGCAACTCGACTGGAATATCTCCGGCGTTGTTGATCGTCTTCTGCAAATTAACCCGTCTCACCGATATCAATCTGCAGGGGAACTCGCAGACGAAATTGAAACGATTCTTAAAAGACTCGGTCACCAATCACCTCAGATAAAGAAACCTCCATCGAGTTCCAATGACACGAAAACAGTCCTCTGTGTGGAGCATCGACCGAAGCGGCAGGACGTTCTACGAGAGTATTTTTCC
>JABJMI010000238.1 GCA_018659505.1 Planctomicrobium sp. | reverse complement strand
CAACGCAACCAGCAAAAACAAGAATCCCCCTAGCCGAAATAACCACCTATAGGTTCCATAAAACACATCACTTAACGACGCTGCAAGTTGAAAGCCGTCGCTGCGCGCGACTGGCTCTGCTGCTTCTATCGCAGATGCAGAGTTCTCTGACGTCTTCGAATCAGTAACATCCTCATCTGTTTCGACACGTGCGAAATAGCGACGCAAACCGGCACAACTTGGACAAAAGACAGGTGGGTCTTCTCCATGATGCTGGTAGTCGCAACCTTCGCAAATCCATGTTGGGACAACATAGTCAGCGTCACCGACCTTAGCTGCTTTTGCCGATTGAAGCTTCTCTCGCCAATACCCGCTGAAGGTTTGTCCCACCTTATGCCGAAGATAATATTCGTTGGTCACCTCTTCGATCAGTTGCGGAAGCTGATCGACATCGACGCCTAGCTTGTACGGCGTCCCCATGTGGACCTGACCTGCGAGCCCGCCTCCCAGGTAGACGTCAAAGCCTTCTCGTGTTCCGATCAATCGTCGGACTCGAACACCTTTCAAGCCGATATCTGCTGTGAAATGTTGAGCACAACTCGAAGGACAACCGCTCATGTGAATACGAATTCCGTGCAGCTTCAAAGCACGTTTTCGTAATTTGTCAATCAGCTGAAACATGTGACCTTTTGTTTCAGTCACCGCGATGTTACAGAACTGACTGCCGGTACATGCCATGGTGTTCAGTTCGAATTCATCGGCATGAATACTGAGGCCAGCGGCCGCTGCTGCGGTCGCTGCAGCGCCTTTGAAGCCTGTTGGGATATTGACGACAGCGATGCCTTGCTCTTGAGTTGTGCGGAGTTGACCATCACCCCATTTCGTGCTGAGCAGAGCAAGAGATTCGAGTTGCTGCCAAGTCATCCGTCCCAATGAGACCGACAATCCCATTGACCACAAATTCCGATCTTTCTGTCGAATCCAGCCGACGAATTCCTCGGTGACAGCGGTCGGGATCGGTGGTTGAATGCTTGGCTCAAGTCGAAACGGGAGCGTCTCTTCAAGCCAATCCAAAACACCAGAGACACCGATCTCTTCAAGCAAGAATCTTAGACGAGCCTTGTTTCGTTTCTCCCGCGTTCCACGACTGCGGAATAATTCAATGATTGCCTTGGTGACAGGCACAATCTGTTCTTCACTTAGGAAGACCGGTAGATGCCACGCGAGCATCGGGTTTTGTCCCTGAGTTCCCGCGATCAACACTTGAAAACCGAGTCGCCCATCGGCAGCTCGACTTGCCAGAAAGCTGAGATCCTGTGTCCAGAAGTGAGCCGGGTGATGTTCGGTTCCGTTGAAGCAGATGTTGAGTTTCCGAGGAAGGTCAGAGAATTCTCGGCTCCCCAAGTAAATGCCATCAACAGCATGGCACAATTGACGCGTATCAATGAGTTCATCATCGATTAAGCCACTAAACGGATGCCCGAAGACATTACGGATATTGTCATGCCCGGTTTGCTTGGCAGTCAGTCCAACCTTTTCAAGCCGCTCGGTGACTTTAGGCAAGTGTTCGATACTTAGCCCTTGAATCTGCAGGTTGGCACGAGTTGTCACGTCGACGATGCCATGCCCATATTCATAGGCAATATGGGCGATCTCGCGAGCTTGTTCGGCAGTCAACTCGTTCGCAGTGATGCGGATACGATTCATGTACCTTCCGGGTTTATCCCGTTTTCGATAGAAGAAACCATGCCATTTTAACCGTTCGAGATCAGTTCCCGGAATCTGGTCCATCGGAGTTTTTTGAGCAGCGTACTGCTCAAGTTCCGGCCAAACATCGAAGGGATGTTTCTCTGCTTTCCATACTTCAACTGGGTTTGCCATATCAATTGTCGCGCTACAAGAGATCGTTTTAGGAAAAAGAATTCATCGAGGGAGGATTTCAAGGACAAGAAGAGCTGTAAGTGTGCTCTATGCTGATTGATCGCTTGCCATTGCCATCACTGGGGCGGGTGCCCGGTTGCGTTCATTGAGCGCCGACTGAATCGCTTCACGGGCAGCGGTTTCAGAGGCTTCATCAAAATTAACGACGAACGCCAGGAAGGATGACATGGTCACAATCGCTCCAAGGATAAACAGAGCTGTCGGCCACGTGATGGCAGACGACTTAAACAGAAATCCGGCAGCGACCGCTCCTGCATTTCCACCGGCTCCAACGATCCCCGCAACTGATCCGAGCGCCTTTTTATTGATAAACGGAACAACTGAGAATGTTGCTCCTTCGCTCATTTGTACAAACAGGCTGAAGACAATAAGTGTCGGAATCGCGAGGACCAAGATGTTCATCTGAGAGAACAGCATGAGAGCGAGACCTTCTAAAAACAAAGTGACGAAGAGCCATTTCACACGCCCCGATAAACCCCACTTCTCACCGAACTTGTCTCCAAATGCTCCCCCAAGAGTCCGGGCGAAGATGTTCATTAAACCGAAAAGACTCGCAATGAGACCAGCGGCACCAACTGCTTTGAGAGGGTCCATGTCTTGGAAATATTCAAAATAATCCGCGAAGTACAACGCTGCCACATTGTTGATGGTCAGTTCGATTCCGAAACAGGCTCCATAAATCACAAACAACGCCCAGACTCGGTAATCTTTACAGGCAGCTATGAAAGACCCGCTGACATGTTTCTTCTCGGGCATCTTTCCCGCAGCTCTCAGGTCTGCAAAATTTCCTTCTGGAGTGTCTTGGGTCAGAAAGTAATACGCGATTCCCATCCCCGCACAGAGAAGTCCCGCTACAAACATTGATGCACGCCAACTGATCGCTTCGCTGAAACCTAATGTTCCGACGAACATCGCAAAGACGAGCGGCATCAGAAGTTGTGTGACTCCACCTCCCAGATTTCCCCACCCCGCTGTCGTTGCGTTGGCTGTCCCGACGCAGTTGGGAGCAAACATGATCGAGGTGTGATATTGAGTAATCACAAACGATGCCCCGATAACGCCAATCGCAATTCGAAACAGCAGAAACGAAGTGAAACTATCGGCAAACCCGATTGCCATCACGGGAATCGATCCAATGAGCAACATGCCAGTGTAAGCGAGTCGAGGACCGACGCGGTCACACAGCCATCCGATGAATAAACGAGCGAAAACGGTGACCGTCACCGATCCAATGATGCACCAGCCGATCTGCTCTTTCGTTAACGAAAGTTCTTCTCGTACGACCCTCATCAAGGGTGCGATACCAAACCATGCGAAGAAGCACAGAAAGAATGCGAACCACGACATGTGGAAAGCTCGCATCTGTGGAGAATGAAAATCGAACAGCCGAATCCGTGTCGCTTTACCTTGAACTTCCATGGTGTTTTTCACTGTCTTTATGCGGAACATCAACGGTTTTTCAATCCGTTGATTTCCAGCAATTATTCTTTGAATACTCCTTTCCTTTGAGCACTGGAAGAAGAGTGATTCAACATATTGCAATCAATGTGCCATCGGAATTAGCAAATAAGAGGTGGATTGCAGGAATTGCTGGCGGTGCGAGTATTTCCAGTGAAACTGGCTCACGAATTGAAAGCATCTGTTCTGATTGATCCTCACTTTATGTAGATTAATGTGCAAGTGTTTTATGCAACTGCCTTTGATTTGAGCACTTCACTCAAGGCGAACCTTGCTGAAGGCAAGACTGTTGTAACGGTTGTGCGGAATGAGTCGAAGAAATTGCTCAGAAGATGGGACTGGTCAGGCGAGAGATTGGTGGGATCGCAGACAGCTTTCCGATTGAACGGTTGGTAACGGTGGAAATGTCTGCTTTGCGACGAGCCGACATTCAGTTCTTCAACCCCTCAAAATCGATGAAACGTATTCAAACAATTACGTCTATTGCCTTGTTGGCATGTTTGTTCTCTCAGAAAATCAACGCTGAGGATGGTCTTGGACTATTGAGTGACGACAAGCTTCTGGCTGATCTGCAAGGTGTCAACTGGGGCAACGATTGGACCTCATCTGTCGGAGGTTCACTTCGTTACAGGTATCTCAATGAGCGAAATCGATTACGTCCGCCGTTGGTTGCGGGGCAATCGGATTATCAACAATGGCGATTTACTCCATACCTTGAACTGAAGTATCGCCAAGATGTCACATTCTTCGCTGAGGCAATCGATGCCTCCACGTTCGGTGAAGATCTGCCTGAAGTTGCAATCGACACAAATCGACTTGACCTGTTGAGGTACTTCGCTGACATCAACCTTTACGATTTCGACGATCAGTCATCAGTTCACTTCAAAGTCGGTCGTCAATTTTTGAAATACGGATCTCAACACCTCATCTCACCTCTTGGTTGGGCGAATACGTTTCGCAACTTCGAAGGTGGAAAACTTTATTACACTAGTCCTGACTGGGACATCGATGCTTTTTTGGTCCGTCCGGTCCATGAGCCGACAGCAGCAGTGCAACCGAAGAGTGTTGATTCACCTGATCAAAGTCGCATGTTTACCGGGATCTATTCAACGTATAAAGGTTTCTCGGACTCAACACTCGACATCTACTGGTTGTGGTTGCGAGAGCAGGATGATCGTCTCGATAGGCAAGATGGCAACCGGCACACAATCGGAGCTCGTTACGCTGGCAAAAAGCCGCTCACGTTTGTGGACTCGACATTCAACTGGGATGTTGAAGGTGCATATCAGTTCGGGAAAGACGATTTCGGCTCTACGATGGATGAGGATGTCAACGCCGGATTCGTTTCAGCCAACGGCGGTCTGGCTTTCAACAATATCGCTTGGAAGCCTGCCATCAATGGTATTTTCTGGTGGGGTTCGGGCGATGATGATCCCGGCGATGGAACTAACAACACTGTCAGCACGCTCTTCCCACTTGGACATGCTTACTGGGGGCAAATCGATAACTTCAACGGTTCGAACTTATTGGATTATGGAGTTCACTTGACCGTTAAACCAGCAGACAAACTGACCCTTCTCGCTGGCTGGCATTGGTTTGATAAAGCCGCCAACGAAGATGCGATCTATAATATCGCCGGGGCTCCTTTCGGTGGGGTGAGTACAACACCTTCAAATTTAGGCAACGAACTTGATCTCATTGCGACGTATCAGGCGAACAAGAATTTGACATTCCAGCTGGGGTACTTCCACTTCTGGTATGGAGACGCAGTTAGTTCCAATCCCAACGCTCTCGTCGCAGATCGCAACGATGCCAATCAGATATATTTCCTGACCAATTTGAATTTCTGAAGCAGAGATTAAGCCACTGATTTGAAGTCACCTACTTACCGAAGTTGGTTAAGAAGGTTCTTGTTAGATTTCGGCTGCTATAAGCATTTGAAGAAAGAATTTAACACAGAGGCACGGAGAGCACAGAGGAAAGAATCAATCGCAAACATCTGATTGTCGCACTAATTGAATTAACACCGCATCGCTCTTTCTTTTCTCCGTGTCTCAGTGCCTCCGTGATGAGTTTCTTACCTGATGTTTTAAGCTACAAAGTTGTACGAAGAATACTTCTTCAGGCTGATCAGTGGATAGTGATTTCCTCTTCACTCGCAACCTGGACATGATGAGGACTGGGGCGAGCGATGATCAGGTTTGAGTCTTCCATGAAGTAGGGCATCTCCTCGGTAGTGATCGAACCGACAGGCAGGAATGGTTCTAACTCTGCCATTCTTTCCTTTGAGGTCACAAGGACGAGAGTTTGATTGCCCGTTGAATTTCGTAGTAACTTCTCGGCAGCCGTTTGCGGATTGTCGAAGTATTCCACTGGTTGTCGAGCATAGAAGACCCAGCTTCCTTCGGTTTCTGCGTAACTGAAAACGTCGACTCGATCAGCCGATTCACCTTGGTAGATCAGCTCAACGAATTGGTCTAGTTGCCGATGTTCGTCGACCCGATCAGCAGCGAAGGCAAAGAGTGCAGTCGACATCACGACAGCTGTGCATCCAGTGGCGATCATGGATTTTCTAATCTGAAATTTCTCAGCAGCCAGCAAGGCATAGAGACCTCCACAAAATGGAATGAGACCGAGCAGCCCCAAGAGCTTCTCTTCCGGCACATAGAAATGAGCGACAATCGGGAGAGCGATCATCAAGACAATTCCGACAACGACCAACGATCCATAGATCAGTCGTGGCCACAATTTTGAAAGTTCGAATTCCTGCGCCGACCAGCGAGAAACAAAGACTCCAATCATTAACGCAACTCCTGGATAACATGGAGTGACGTAGCTGGGAAGTTTAGTTTTCGCTAAAGAGAACAACGCAAGATAGACACCGACCCAGCAGAATGCGAAGAGATGCCCATCCTGTAATTTGCTCTTTGTTTTGAGTTGCTGAATTCCATTTAATAATGCAGGTAGCCAGAAAATTGAAAACGGAAAGAATCCGACAATCACTGAAACGGGATAGAACAGAAAATTCCCCCGGTGTCCATCCATCGAATTGACCGCCCGTCCCAAATTATGTTTGATGAAGAATTCGTAAGTCCATCCTCCATCCGTCTTAATATGAACCAGCACATACCAGGGCAAGGCAATGATTAAAGTACAGGCGATGGCTGTGATCGGGCGCATCGACCAGCAAGTTTTCAGAAAGTGCATCGGAGAAAAAGGAGAAAGTATTCTCCCCACACGATGCAGGGTGTTCTGTTTATTCGAGGACGGAGTTTCACTTTTCGGAAGTCGCTTGATAAGCAAAAACATCCCGATGATTGCCGTTGGGAGGATGAGTCCAATCGGACCTTTTGCAAGCACAGCCATACCCATTGCAGCGTACATCGCAATGACTATCGATATCCGCGTCGGGAATAAGGTTACAAACGGGGACTCGTTAGAATTTTTCGTGACTGCCGTTGTTGTTCCAAAGGTGTAAATTGAAATTGCCAAGGTTGTAAAGAAGATCAGCGGAGCATCGGGAGTCGCTGCCCGTGACGCGACTCCAAACATCAATGACGTCGAAAGGGCAATTGCTGCCCAGAGACCAGCCGATCTTCCAAAGAGCCGTGATCCCATAAAATACGTCAGGCTCACCGTTCCTAGACCATAAATCGCTGACGGTAACCTCGCTGCAAATTCGGTGACACCGAAGAGAGTGTACGAAAGCATCATGAACCAATAAGTCAGCGCCGGTTTGTGCTCGCGAAGTTCTGCGTTGAAAGTCGGAACAATCCAGTCACCGGCAGCGAACATCTCCGCAGCACAACCAGCGTTTCTTGTCTCGTCTCGATCCCAGAGATGAGGTCCACCAAGGTTCAAAAAGAAACAGAACCCAGCAACCGCCAGTACGAGAGTCAGGTCTTTGGTGGTTTGATTCCTCACAGCTCTGTTTGATTCAGTCTCTTAAAAGATGTCGTGATATTTCATAAGTTGAACGGTAAAGAAAGATCCACTCGCTTACGCGTCGTGCTTGTATACTCTCGAATGCTGATTGACTCAATATGAAGAACGAGCACGTGATGTGAACTTGTGTTCACGTGCAGCTTGGGTTACTTTAGGTTCAACACTTCTGCTTCATCCTGATGGGATCTTGAACTGTGATTCTGCATGTCGATATGGATGCGTTTTATGCTTCAGTTGAGGAACGTGAGAACCCACATCTTCAAGGCAAACCGCTGATTGTGGGGGGGAGTCGAAATGGACGCGGAGTTGTCGCAGCGGCAAATTACGCCGCTCGGAAGTATGGAATCCACAGTGCGATGCCTGCTGCTCAAGCGTTTCGACTGTATGCTGATTTGGTCTCTGTGCGTCCTCGGATCGATTTCTACGCTAAAATATCTCGACAGATTCGAGAGATCTTCTTTCAATTTACACCGCTCGTCGAACCTCTTTCACTTGATGAAGCGTTTTTAGATGTGACCGGGTGCGAGGCACTGCACGGATCGGGAGTCGAAATTGCCTACAAGGTTAAGGCATTGATCCTGAAAGAAACTCAACTCATCGCATCAGTCGGAGTTGCACCCAATAAGTATCTCGCGAAGATTGCCAGCGATCTAGATAAGCCAGACGGTCTTGTTGTCGTTGATCCCGACAGTATTGAGAAGTTCCTCGATCCGCTGCCAGTCGGCAGGATTTGGGGAGTCGGTAAAGTGACGGGTAAAACGCTTCAAGATTTGAGAATCAATACGATCCGCGATCTACGTGAGTTATCACTTGAGCAATTACGGGAACGATTCGGTTCACAAGGCGAGCATTTTTACAATCTCGCGAGGGGAATCGATCACCGTAAGGTGGTTCCCGACCGCGAGGCGAAATCGATCTCCCACGAACGTACTTTCGAGACCGATCTGTTCGAGGTTGATGCACTCCGCGCGTGGGCTCAGGAATTGACTGAACAAGTCGCCAGACGTTTGAGACGTCATAAGATACTCGCTCGAACACTTCATCTCAAAATTCGCTTCTCAAATTTCAAAACCTTGACTCGTTCTTATTCCTTTGATGAAGGAACAAATGTAACAGCTAAACTTTGGCATCTGGCCAGCGAAATGTTGTCCGCGAATATTTCGACAAATCACCCAGGCATACGCTTGCTCGGTGTTGGAGTGAGTCACTTTTCAGAAGAGCGAAAAGTTCAGAAAAGCCTCTTCGCAGAACCTCAACAACAGAAGCAAAAGAGACTTGATCAAGTTGCAGATCGAATCCAGGAACAGTTCGGGATGAATTCAATCATCAAGGGAACAGGAATTCTCCATCAGGTTCCGCGATCAAAGATGAAAGCTGATGAAGAGACGCCAGATTGATGCCTTGATGTTGATGCGAATAGTGTCAGAACCTCACTCTTTGCAGCATTTCACATTCTCTCAGTGATAAACTATTATGCTGCATCAGGAATCAATACGTTTCTCATCTTGGGACAAGAAGCACGAATTTGTTTCAAATTGATTAACTCTCTGTGACCT
>JABJMI010000713.1 GCA_018659505.1 Planctomicrobium sp. | reverse complement strand
CAATTATGTTGAAATCTAAATTTATTGCGTTTGCACTCCTCACAATGTGTGGCACTGTCCAGGCTGCGGATTGGGGAACAATCACCGGTCAGTTTATTCTTGAAGGTGATGTGCCGACCGTTAAACCGTTAGTCGCCAAAGGTGATCCTAACGCCAAAGACGCTGCTGTCTGTGCCGTGAACGATGTCCCGAATGATGCGATGGCTTTCAATGCCGAAAACAAAGGGATTGCTAATATCGTTGTCTTTATGCGACGAGCAAAGGTCGTACATCCTGATTTAGCTACGAGCAAAGAGAAGACCGTTCAGTTCGACCAAAAAGGCTGCAACTTCGTTCCCCACATGCAGATCGTTCGCACAGATCAAAAAATTGTTTGTAAATCAAGCGATGCTGCCGCTCACAATGTTCATGCAACCCCATTTGCGAACTCAGCTGTCAACTTCATCGTTCAACCCAATGACAAAACTGGTATTGAAGTCGAAATGCCTTTGGCTGAACCAGTAGCTCCGTATGTTGAAGTGAAGTGTGATATTCATCCATGGATGAAAGCCTGGTGGATCGTTGTTGATCACCCGTACGCAGCAGTCACTGACAAAGACGGAAAGTTCACTATTGAAAACTTGCCAGCGGGCGAGAACGAATTCCGTGTCTGGCACGAGAAGATTGGCTTTATCAACAAGAAATGGATTGTTGACGTGCCTGCCGGAAAAAACACTTCACTGGAAGTGGTTGAAGTTCCACTTGATTCTTTTCAAGATTAATCACTGAATACGCAAATCGTATATCAAAAAAAGCGGCAAAGCTCATGAGCTTTGCCGCTTTTTTATTGGAACCAATCCGCTCTGTTCATCAAACTTGAACGGGTGCTAAATCAGCCTTCTTGACTTTCGGATCTCGCCAGTTGAAGCCTTTCTCCATGGCTGCGGCGGACATGCGAATAAGCATGTCGCGATCAACATGAGGACAAGGCAGGTGCGGAACAGCGTTTTGTGTGTTCGATGAATCGAACTCTGGGTCGTCTTTCCAATAGGATTCATAGACTTCCATGTGCTTGAAGAAGACTTCTTCAAACTCAGTCCGCTCGGATACTTTCTGGGTGCTGGAAGCGATCCCTACTCCGTACGAGCCTACAACCTCTTCCATGACGTCTTTCAATAGACGAGTGGTAATTGGGACGCGAGGAGTCAGGTGATATGTCTGATCATGCAAGCTCGAATCGTTGACGATTTCTGACATCGCTTCGGAGACCCAGTCAACAGGCACAAAGTTCTTTCTCTCAGAGCCCGTCGCGTTCAGGCGGAAATCCGTCGCATTAATTTTCCCACTGAAGTGACGTTCTGCCATGCTGTGACCAATCGTCAAAGAGAGTTGCAAAACGGCGTAGAAGTTGTGATAAGTGAAGGTCAATCCAGTTTGCGAATCTCCCAAAATAATGGCGGGACGAAAGACGGTTAATGAATCAATGAAACTCGAACCGCGGACCATTTCCTCAGCCATGACCTTACTCTCTTCGTAAGGATTGCCGAATTCTTGTCCTTCGTTGAGTTCGGTTTCGTAAATTCGACCTTGCCTTAAGCCAGCCACATAAGCAGTTGAGACATGAAAAAATTCGTTGATACCGGCTTGCTGACAGAACTCCAACACGTTGGAAGTTCCGTCGACATTAGAGCGCCAAGGTTCGCTGTCACGACCAGTGCTCACGAAGGATAAACTGGCAGCGTTGTGGATGATCGAACGACAATTCTCTGCCGTCCATTTGATATCGTTACTAGACATCCCCAAATCGGGCTTGTTGATATCACCAGTTAAGACAACTGGACGAGGGATCTCGTAGCCGAGAAGATCATCCCAAACTCGCATGGCTGCTTCGACACGAGTTTCCGCGTCAAATTTTCGACTGGGGCGTACGAGAACCGCCAGTTTCTTGCCACTGGTCAGGAGGTCTTTCATCAGATATCGACCGAGTAATCCCGTAGCCCCTGTCAATAAGAGATGGTCCATAATTTTCTTTTCCAGTCTTTAGAGTCTTCTTATTTTGAATCGTTAATTCAAAGAGGATGTTTCCTCACCGGGTCGACATTCGACCTGGGAATTACCGCATGAAAGTGATCAATCGTCGAACAATGCTGTATGTTGAACGCATCAACATACAGGCGTTTGTGGAGAGAAACAAATAAAACTCGCTAATTTCCATTCATTT
>JABJMI010000572.1 GCA_018659505.1 Planctomicrobium sp. | reverse complement strand
TGCCAACGATCCTTTTCGTCATGTGCTTCGAACTGATGGATCTGCTCGACCGTGGGAGGAAGTCCGATCAGGTCAATGTAGAGCCGCCGCAAAGCTGTCAGCGAGTCTGCTGCCAAACCCGGCTGAAGGTTTTTCTTTGCCTGTGCTGCAAGGATGAAACGATCGATGTCGCTGACTGCCCAGTTTGCATTATTAACCGTTGGAATTTCTGGCTCTCTAATCGGTTGGAAGCTCCAAAATTCTCGCCCTGCTGCGAGGTCAATTCCACTGCCAACTGATGCTGGAGTCGTAGCTTGTGTGCGAGGATCAGGGGCTCCCATCGCGATCCAGTCTTCAAAATTCTTGATGACTGCATCTGGAAGTTTTTGCTTGGGCGGCATCTCGAATGTTTCGTGCTTCAACGCTTCGAGTAATGTTCCATCGGATGGTTTGCCTGGAACAACAGCCGGCCCCGAATCTCCTCCTGTCCGAAACGCCACTGCGCTATCGACCAAGAGTCCCCCGCGAACAGCTTTCGCATCGACAGCATGGCACTCATAACAATCCTCGACGAGTACCGGACGGATTTTCTTTTCGAAGAAATCAATTTGTTCAACGGAGATCACATTTTCTTCGGCAAACGAAAAGCAGACGTTTATGCAAATGACCACAACAAACGTCGTATAAGCGCAAGGATTGATTTTGAAGATCAACATTTCATCCAAATATTCGCTGAGCCTTATGAAGGCAATAGTTTCAATATTATAGCTAGCAGGATATCATATCATTCAACCAATGTCCTGACATATTTGAGGTTTCTGATGGCTGAGTCTGACACTAATTTTAAGATGATCCCCGATCAAGATGAACTTGATCAGATGGAACGTGACCTTAAGTTCTACCCCAGTACAGTTACAGAACCGAAGGCTCTTGACCTGACTCAGATAGAGCAGTTCAATCGTGAGGGCTATGTGAGACCGATTTCAATCTTCAATGACGAAGAAATTAGCGAGCACCGCAGTTACTTCGATGACCTACTTCAAAAGGTCATCGAAGAGGGGGGCAATAGCTACTCGATCAGCTCTGCTCATCTTAAATATGGACGTGTTTACGACATTCTGAAGCATCCGAAAATCGTAGCCTATGTGACCGATATCCTGGGTGAAAATGTTGTCGGCTGGGGATCACATTTCTTCTGCAAAATGCCTCACGATGGGAAATCAGTGGCATGGCATCAGGATTCCAGTTACTGGCCGCTGTCACCTTCTAAAGCCGTGACAGTCTGGTTGGCAATTGATGACGCTGACATCGAAAACGCCTGCATGAAGTTCATCTCTGGCAGCCATCATGTTGGTCATCTCACTTACAATCCTAGTGATTCGACGGAACATAACGTCTTAAACCAAACGGTCGAGAATCCCGAGCAGTACGGCGAAGTTGTCTACGATGAACTTAAAGCGGGGCAAATTTCGTTGCACTCTGACCTTCTGTTACATGGTTCAGAAGCGAATGAAAGCGACCGTCGTCGATGTGGACTGACTTTGCGTTACGCTGCCTGTGATGTTCATGCAGCGATGCAATGGAACGAAAAAGGAGTCCTGGTCAGCGGAGAAGATTCCTCGAAACATTGGAGCAATCGAGTGAGACCTGAGAATGATTGATGGAAACGACTAAGGGCGCAGCGTGTAAATGAACTCTCAAGCAAGCAGCGCGAACAAGTAAGTCACACTGCCGAAGCACACTCGCTCGCGCGTCGTGCTAGTAGACTATTTCGTTTCCAATGCCTTAGCTACGCCCCGTTAATGCTTGCAATTTTGGCACAATCGGAACTCAATGCAAAGTAGAGTAACTGCACTGAACTTACATGTGCAAATTGTTCCCGTTCATAAAAATCCGTGACCTAGTGTTCATTGCTCGATTTTCAAACAAATCCATTTGACACTTATGAAACAGTCACGGTCACAATCTCCGCGGAAAGAACGTCGCTCTGGACTGGCAGCGGTTGAGTTTGCGCTCACGCTGCCATTGTTGATGATCTTAGTGATCGGTTCCATTGAGGCTTCGAACGCAATTTTTCTAAGGCAAGCGATTACGATCGCTGCATACGAAACTGCTCAAATCGCTTCTGCTTATGGTGGAACAGAGATCGAAGCGAAGAACCGGGGTACTGAAATTCTTAATAGCTATCAGGTTAAGAATTTCACAATCGCGGTCTTCCCTCCGGTGACCGCTGCAACAATTCCCGGGTCAAAAATACAGGTCACGATCACAGCACCTTCAAATTCAAACTCTATCGGACCAGCATGGTTCTTCAAAGATTCAACATTCGAACGCAAATTCACGATGTATCGACTGTAACTTGTCAAAGCAAATGCTATGAAAATTCATACTCATCATTTCATTGATCATAATGAAAAGAGAAGCGGAGCGATGCTGGTGTTTATCCTGGCATTGCTTGTGGTCGTATTAGTGATGGTAGTCTTTAGTGTCGATGTTGCTTTCATGCAATTATCACGAACAGAGTTGAGAGCTGCTGTTGACGCAGCCGCAAAAGCTGCTGCAGGGGAATTAACGCTGACAAATGGAGACAGCAACAAAGCAACAACAAAAGGGATTCTCGCAGCGTCAGAAAACCTGGTTGCTGGAAAGCCTTTGGAGTTGATTGCCTCTGACTTCGAATTCGGACAATCCGTCGAAAATCAAAATGGGGTCTGGGTTTTCAAGAAAGATCGACAACCCTACAGCGCAGTGCGAGTCACAGCGGTAAAATCTTCGAGTTCAAAGTCAGGACCGGTACATTTATTCTTTGCACCGTTTTTGGGAAGAGATACATTTTCCCCCACACGCGTTGCAGTCGCTTCACAATTCAAACAGGAACTTGTGCTTTGCATCGACCGCTCACACTCGATGACGTTTAACGATTCTGGAGTCTCGTGGAGTTATCCGAGCGGAGTCACAGGAGTGGACTTTAATGGTGATGGCAGTATCAATTCCAACGACACACTACTCTCCTATCCTGATCCCTATGATAGTCGCTGGGCGCAGCTCACTGCCGCAGTGGACTCCTTTATTAACATCATTGAAGACCGTGAACAGGTTCCAAGAGTTGGATTAGTGACCTGGGGATCAGATATTGGAACTTCGTCTTATGAGTACAGTCTGACCGGTCAAACGGTTCCCGCGGTGATTACAAATACACAACTTGCGAGCCCAAGCGGACCAAAGACTGCTTATAGTCCAGGATTAATCCCAAGCATTGTTGGTCTGGTTTTAACTCCTGCCCAGATGTTCGATT
>JABJMI010000232.1 GCA_018659505.1 Planctomicrobium sp. | reverse complement strand
CCATCATGCCGGGCATCGATTCACGAGCACCTGAGCGGCAGGAAAGAAGAAGAGGGTTTTCGGAGCATCCGAATTTAGCCCCCATGACTTCTTCGGTGTTTTTCAAACCTTCGAGAACCTGTTCTTTGGTTCCTTCTGGGTATTCCCCGTTGTTGTCGTTGAAGTGAATACAAACGTCGGTCGTGAGTGTAAATCCGGCAGGGACTGGCAGGTCAATCTTGTTCATTTCCGCCAGATTCGCTCCCTTTCCACCGAGGAGGTTCTTCTGAGTTGTATCGCCATCAGCTTTGCCACCACCGAAGGTGTAAACATGCTTCGTCATGAGAAATTTTCCTTACCTTGACCGACCCGAGCGGATTTTCCACTCAGAAATTGAAATAGATTTTGGGGTGTGAATCCACCGGATGTCACGATTTGCGAGACTGACGTCTACAGATTTTGACAGGCAGAATCGTTGATTATTGCCGTATTGGAGAATCGATATGTCTGGAAACAGAGAGAATTTCTCTGGTTCGCCGCTTGCGACAGGGAGACTCCGCTTTCCAATAGATCTCTACCAATATGGAACACCGAGGTGGCTGCTGAACAATTTCAGCGCAGACCATCTCTTACCGCATTAAGTAAGGACACTAACGACATGAGAAGTGGAGTTCAAGTGTTGGCGAAACCGTTCTCAGAGAAGGTTTCGCCGATCCATCGAGCGTTCTCAATTCAGGAAGAGATCGCCTACTTCTTCTTGGCTGTTTCGCTTTGATCAATTGTGAAAGCTTCACGAACTACTGGTCGATCAACCATCCCAGAGCGGATCAGGCTGACAGGCACACGTCGGCGAACAACTTTGCCATCTTCGACAACTCGAATTTTCTGCAAATTCTTTTTGAATTTACGACGAGTAATTCCAGTCGTTTTACGACCGTTACCACCGAGGTACTTAGCCTTACCACGTTGTGAGACGCTATTCCCAATGGCAGGCTTGTTTTCGCCATAGAGCGCATGTTTTTTCGCTAACTTAGCGCGTTTGTTCTTCTTTAATGTACTCATGGCAACAACTCTCGTGACTTTGGCAGCCAGTATATTCAAAAATTTAGAGCTAACTAGTGTAGTGATTCGGTTCGATGAGTTCAATTCCATGATTGGAATATTCCATAAGAAACATTCCCTCAACGTAAGCCTATTGATCGCTAAGAGATATGGGGAATTAAAGGCTTGGAACCGCTAGAGAGTGTTCATGCTCTTTCTCATACATTCTCGCAGCCCGCAACAACTTTTCTTCTTCGTAAACAGGAGCTAACAGTTGGATTCCAATCGGCAGACCTTGTGAACTGAGACCAGCTGGAATGGAAATACCAGGGATCCCCGCCAAATTTGCTCCAATGGTGTAAATGTCATTCAGATACATTTGCAACGGATCGTCCACCAATTCGCCCAGCTTGAATGCCGGTGACGGACTCGTTGGTGAGAGAATCACATCAACCTTCTCAAATGCCTTCTGATAGTCTTCTGCAATCAACCGTCGAACCTTCAGAGCCTTCAAGTAATAGGCGTCATAGTACCCAGAAGAGAGAGCATAAGCTCCGAGCATAATTCTTCGTTTCACTTCAGGACCGAAACCTTCACCGCGAGATCTCTCATATAAATCCTCCAAGCTCATTTTCTCTTCTGAAGATGCTCGGTGACCATAATGAATCCCATCGTATCTCGACAAATTGCTTGACGCTTCTGAAGGTGCGATAATGTAATATGCAGCGACTCCGCACTTCGCGTGAGGCAATTCAACTTCGTGAATCTCCGCCCCTTGAGCTTGATAGGTTTCTTTCGCTGACTGAATTGCCTGATGCACTTCATCATCGAGCCCATCGCTATAATGCTCTGAAACAATTCCAACTTTCAAGCCAGCGAGTGGTTGGTCTATTTGGTTCACGAGTGAAGGAGCAGGAATATCTACCGAGGTTGAATCGCGACGATCGTGCCCCCATAACGATTCCAGCAACAAAGCAGCATCTGAGACGTTTTTCGCAAATGGTCCAATCTGATCGAGGGAACTGGCGAAAGCGACCAATCCGTATCGGGAGACGCGACCATAAGTCGGTTTCATGCCAACGACGCCGCAAAAGGCTGCCGGTTGACGAATTGAACCGCCTGTATCCGAACCAATTGATAATGGAACCATACCCGCAGCGACCGCAGCAGCCGATCCACCACTTGATCCGCCTGGGGCACAATCTGTATTCCAAGGATTCGCCGTCTTTTGAAACGCCGAATTCTCACACGAAGAACCCATCGCGAATTCGTCGAGGTTCACCCGACCAATTAACACCGCACCTGCTGATTTCAGATTCTCGATCACGTGTGCATCATAGACCGACGTGAAGTTCTCCAGCATTTTACTAGAGCAGGAAGTTTTCCAGCCCTCGACGCAGATGTTGTCTTTGATCGCAATTGGAATTCCCGTGAGCGGTCCAACAGACTCGCCAGCGGATCGCTTTTGATCAATGGCATCCGCTTGTTGTAACGCCGATTCGGAATTGACTTCCAGAAATGCTTTGACTGAATCATCAACACTAGTGATTCGATCTAAACATTGCTGAACAAGTTCGCGACTCGACAATTCCTGATTGTTTAATTGAGAAATCAACTGCTGGGCAGTTTGCTGTTCTGACATCATTCCGCTCCGTCAAGGATTTGAGGAACGAGAAAATACGTGCCATCAGTCTTAGGAGCATTCAACAGAGTTTTTTCTCGATCAATCGATGGTTGTGCCTCGTCGCTACGAAAGACATTCACGACGTCAGCGATGTGCGCCATCGGTTCAACATTCTCGGTGTCGACCTCATTGAGCATTTCAATGTAACCGAGAATATCCCCCAGTTGACCGAGGAATTCCTGTTCTTCTTCTGGACTAAGTCGAAGTCGCGCCAATTTGGCGACCTTCTTGACGTCATCAATACTGAGATTCATTTCGCTATTTCGTGAGATAATTGTAAGGAAAGAAGATCACAACGGAGACACAGAGGCACAGAGAAAACACATTGAGTCATTCAAATAAACTCCCCTTTTTTCTCCGTGTCTTCGCGTCTCCGTGGTGAATGATTTAATCATAGCAATCAATAATTTTTTTGAAATGACCAGATCATGGAAGTTCATACGGCAAGGCTTTGAGGTACTCGACCAAGTCAGCGATCTGCGTTTCATTCAGATGGCTTGCCTTGCCATGCTCGTCGTTTTTATTGAAGAGAGTCAGAACCTCTTCGAGAGTCTCCGCCTTCCCATGATGCAGGTACGGAGCCGAACGATAGATCCCGTGGAGTGTTGGCGTATCGAAAGTTGGTCCAATCAATTCAGTCGGGTCGTCATTTCCGGTTCCAACATTGTGCATTTTTTGATCTGTTGTATACGAACCAGAATGGCACTTCGCACAGCCAACTTCGTTCGACATGAACAGTTTCTTGCCACGCAATACCGATTCACTGAGACCACTTTTCGCATGTGGACTCAATTCAAAACCATGTGAGTTACTATACTCTGCGAGAGCGTCTAATTCTTTCGAAAGCCCTGCATTTGGTTCACCCAGCATCTCGTTGACTCGTCCTCGAATCAGACCTCGTGCTCCCATCAAAGGAGAGCGAATTGTGTGTTCGAAATCCTGAACTTCATCGCGATCCGCAGACCAGTGAATGGGATGCGTCTCTTTCAAGCCGAAGATGGCTTGGGTGTTTCTCAACCCTTCCGGCTGTTGCCAAGTGCGACCATCAGAATTCCCATCGGGGTGACAACTTGAACAGGAGATCCAACGCAAGCGGGTCATGGGTGGGTTCGCTGTGTAGAACAGTTTCTTGCCGAGCAACATTTCAGGAGAATGATTCCATTCGGTGACTTGCACATTGGAAACCGGTTTCAAACTTTCGGCATCAAAGCCTGCCACTGTGAAATCCAAGGCGTTG
>JABJMI010000941.1 GCA_018659505.1 Planctomicrobium sp. | reverse complement strand
TTACGGATTTGGACCGGGAGCAGCATTCTATCTCGATGATGTGCGCTCGACGCGCTACCGCAGCGTCACTGGCTGGATCAAAAAAGTTCAGGCAAAGGAGTCGACAATTTCATCGAACGAGACATTGGATAGAGATCTTGCTGCCAGAGAGGCTGTCATGCTTGGGCTACGGCAAATTGCTGGTTTGGACACGAAATCTTATGAAGCACGATTTGAAATGTCTGTCAGAGACCTCGCTGTGGATGCCTATGACGAGTTTTTAGAGACCGGGTTGTTGGAGTTGAGTGAGGGGCACTTGCGACTCAGCTACGAAGGTCGCTTTCTTGCCGATACTGTTGTCGCTGAGTTTCTCTGACAGTGATGCTTCGCAGTCGTTTTTCACTGGGGTAGCAGCGTGGAGATACACTCCCATACATGCACGTAGCGCAAGCAAGTGGATCAACTGTCTAGGCACACTCGCTCGCGCGTCGTGCTTGTATATTACGTAGAACCTCTTTTCCCGTTCGCCTTAATTCTTAGTCGAGTCTTGATCAAAGCATTTTGATTTGAGACAATTCAAACCAATTCAATTAGAGCGAATGTTGATTTGTCTTTTGAAGACTCACAGCAATCGATTCGTTAGGGCTTGAAGCTCTTAAGGATAAAGATGAAGAGTTTTTTGAAATTCAATTCAATACAAATAATAGCTTCGATATTGTTTCTCTATTTGATTGGAATGGAGACCTCACTTGTTTCAGCCGCCGAATCCGCTGCTGAAGGATTCGACGGACGTCATCTCGTAGTCTTGTATCAATTCGAAAAAGATTCAGGAGGCATTGTCAAAGACGTTTCAAACTCAGGGCAGCCAGTCATTCTGGAAATCGCTGACCTCAAAGCGGTTTCGTATTCAGAACATTCTTTGCAGGTGAAAAAGAACACCGTCATTAAAGGTGGGCAGGCGTCAAAAAAAATCAATTCTGCGATTAAGAGAAGTGGCGAACTGACTGTAGAATTTTGGCTAACCCCTGCTGATCTGAACCTGAAGGGGCCAGCCAGGATATTCACACTCTCCAAGAATTCGAGCGAACGAAATTTGACAATCGGTCAAGAGCTGGATAAGTTCGAGATTCGCTTGAGATCAACAAAGACAAGCACGAACGGGATTCCTTCACTCAGTTCGAAGAGTCAGGCTGTCACAAAGAAGAAGACTCATCTGGTTTACACAAGAGGTCGAAACGGGCAAGCTCGCATCTATATCAATGGAAGATTGAATCAAGAAGGCAAAGTCGAAGGCGATCTTTCGAACTGGAACGCCGAGTTCGAATTCGCCTTAGGGAACGAGTTAACAAATGATCGCCCCTGGCTCGGGACGTATCATCGTGTTGCTCTCTTCGACCGAGCATTCTCCAGCTCACAGGTCTTAGCCAGTTTTAAGGCAGGATCTTCGGGGAACATTTCGAACCTTGAACCGCTTGTAATCAAATCTCCAGAGGAGGAATTCTTCGAGTCGAAGGTCGCGAACATTTTGGTTGAGCATTGTTTCGAGTGTCATGACTCAGCGACTCGTGAAGGGAGTCTTAATCTTTCCAGGAAGCTTGCTGCATTCAAAGGTGGTGAGAGCGGAGTTGCTATCGTGGCTGGTCATGCTGACCAAAGTCTTCTCTGGAAATCAATTTCCGAGAATGAGATGCCGGCAGATCGGGAACCGTTAAGTGATTCCGAAAAAGAAATTATTAAGAAATGGATCAACGATGGAGCCGCCTGGAGCCTCGATCAAATTGATCCCGAAGTCTATAAGAATCAAGGACAAGTTGCGGGGAATTGGATTCGTCGATTAACGATTCCTGAATACATTGAAACGGTACGAGTTTCTTTAGGAGTCGATATCGCGCAGGAAGCTCTTGAGATGCTGCCACCAGACCTGCGAGCTGATGGGTTCAGCAATACTGCGTATAACCTGAACGTCGACTTAAAACATGTCAACGCTTACGCGCGACTCGCAGAGTTGATCGTTGCCAAAATGGAGGTCGATGCTTACGCGTCTCAGTTCACTAAAAAGAAACGCTTGATCGATGACGACATGCGCGAACTTGTTGCGAAAATGGGGAAATGGATTTTACGCGGTCCATTAACGGAAGAAGAAGTCGTCATTTATCGCGGAATAACGACTTCTGTTGCCAGCGCTGGAGGCGATTATAGTGAGGCAGTCGCTTATACAATTCAGGCGATGCTTCAATCTCCGAGATTCCTCTATCGAATCGAAAATCAACGAGGAGATGGGACAACTGCACCGGTTAACGGTTACGAACTCGCATCTAGAATGAGTTACATCATCTGGGGAGGACCACCAGATCAAGAATTGTTCAATGCAGCGGAAAATGGTGATCTGTACGACTTAGATCAGGTCCAGAAGCAAGTTGCGAGAATGTTGAAAGATCAACGCGCTGTTGAACAATCGATTCGCTTTGTCGATGAATGGCTGGACCTCTATCGTCTCGACAATTTACGTCCCAATAAACAAAAATTCCCGAAATGGAACCAGCAACTTGCAACCGATATGCGGGCAGAAACGCGTTCTTTCTTTAAGGATGTAGTCTGGGAACAAAATCGACCTTTGGCTGTATTGCTAAATTCACAACTCACATATCTGACTCCGCAACTCGCTGAGCATTATGGATTGAAGGCTTCAGTAAGTGGGTCTCCAAAAACGGACCTGAATGCCATCCCCAGTCGTGGTGGATTATTAACCCAAGGATCAGTCCTCACGGTCGGTGGAGATGAAGCGTCTATGGTTTCACGAGGTCTCTTCGTGTTGCAGGATCTACTCCGTGCTTCGGTAAAAGATCCTCCCCCCTGTGTTGATACAACACCAGTTCCCACGCTGCCTGGAAAAACACAACGTGCAATTGCCATGGAACGACTGGCAAATGCTTCGTGTGGTGGTTGCCATATCAAATTCGAACCGTTGGCGTTTGGTCTCGAAAAATTCGATGGTTTGGGAACCTACCACGAAGTTGATGAGCATGGAAATCAACTCCGCGAAGATGGTGAAATTCTATTCCCTGGCGATGAGAAACCGGTATCATATCAATCTTCAGCAGAGTTGATGGACTTACTTGCCAAGAGTGACCGTGTCAGCGAGTGCTTAACGTGGAAGGTGACTCAATTTTCATTGGGACGTCCTTTGGTTCCCGCTGATGTCAATCTCGTGAAGGAAATTCATCAGAGAGCTTCGAAAAACGGTGGGACTTGGTCTCATCTGATTACAGAAATTATTGTCAGCGATCTTGTGCAAACAACTAGAACGGAAGTTTCAGAATGAGTAGTCGAAATCTCAACCGGCGGACGTTGTTGAAAGGTCTTGGGGGCGTTGCAATTGGACTCCCTCTCCTAGAAGAGATGATTGTCTCTCCCG
>JABJMI010000408.1 GCA_018659505.1 Planctomicrobium sp. | reverse complement strand
CCGGTCTCGCCCAGTGCCTGCAAGTACATATTTCTAAATAATGGATCAACGAGCAATTTGCGGGGATGAGGTGACTTCAAAATCACATCCAGGAATTCCATCCATCGTCCCTGAAGTTTTGTGAGAACAATGAACGCTGTACGCCCAGCAGCTGACCGTTTCAATCGCAGGGATTCCAGCAGAGAAATCGCTGTCTCATTACGACCTCGATTCAGTTCCTGCAGTGCATTCACTAATCGAATCTGGTCTTTCGTGCCTCCCCATGGGTGCGATATCCATGCGATGAGCGACATCAGATAAGCTAATTTGTATCGCTGAGCAGCTAGATAGTTACTCGAAGCGTGAGCAGTCATGCCGGGAAGCAGAATGATCGTGAACCAAACGACTCCCGCATAATAACCTGCTGTCTCAGGATTTCTCTTGTAAGCCAAGAAGAGAATGCCTCCGACAATCGCGGCAGGCATATAATAAATAAGCTGGCGAACTCGACTTCGCCACATGCTGAAAACCATGAAGAGGCAACTGATTGCGACGGTCCAAATCAACAACCAGTTGAACGACATTCCAGCGAAACCTGACGGGACGATATAGTAATAGGATCTTCAACTTCAATCACGTGACCGATGATCAATGATGATTAGAACACCACAATCATTCGTGAATAAATGGTCAGCGGATGTTCAGAAACAAATAGGCATCTCACGCTGAGCATTGAAAGATCTCCTGCCTCTCAACGCTAAACCCTCAACTCTCAACGCATTTTACTGAGGACGCAATTTGCGGAAGTAAGCGTCCAAACATCGATTGTGTTAATCGTGACAAGAGACCGTTAGGCGTGTGACTCTTCTTCTTCACGCTCGAAGGCAGGTGGCTCGAATTTAGGAGCGGTCATTTCTGGTTCTTCGTCTTCAACTTCGGGACGGGAATAGTTGTTGGATGAAGAATTCGAACCAGTGCGGACATCGTCCTCGATCCCATTAATTCCTTTCTTGAACTCAACAATCCCTTTGCCCAAACTCTTCGCCACTTCAGGCAGACGTTTTCCAAATAGCAAAAGAGCGATAATCCCGACAATCATCATTTCGGGAACACCAACACCACCCGGAATAAAAGCAAGTTGAACAGGTAACATGATTAAACCTCTATCGTAATTCTATGGACCAATTATATTTGATATCTTCACCTAGACCAGCGACCGCAGGTCGCATTAAGAAATCAGGTTTTGTTTCTCGCTGATTTCCTCTTCAATCATACCTTTTCGAAAAGAATTTACACTCTCTCCTAACGACCTCATGACTCCAGGAATTCGTTTCCCAAACAAAAGCAACATGATAGAGCATACCAGCAAAAGCTCACCCATTCCAAAACCGAACATTTCTCTGCCTCATAATTTGAGAACAACTGTGGAAGAAACCGACAGTAAGAATGGCAGCGGAAAAGTCTAACAAGAATTGTCAGTGCAGACGAGTACCGTTACCGAATTCCATCGGATCATCAAGTACTCGACTCGCCCACGAAGAACCGCAGACCGTTTGAGTAAATTTATCATACAGCGATCTGACTGCGTGTCAATCTTCGATTTCTGAAATATCATGTCCTGACGATTAAGCGATTTCGTCGTTAATCCTATTAGGGAAAATGCTTAGAGCCGGACAATGCTCAAAGTTGTGCTAATAATCAGCCGAAGACAAGAGGACAGCACACCCATTTGGTCATTCACATCATCAGCGAGCGGGGGACGTGAGTCCCCTGTCTTTAATCACTAACACAGGGAGCTGACGCTCCCCGCTCGCCAATGTTATTTTTCATAGCAACAATTGAAATGACATTTGTAAGTGTTTTAGTTTTGAGAGATTCTTTCCAAAGGTGGAAATCTAAAGAGATTCTGTCAAAGTGTAACGATTAAATAAACAGGCAAAGCGTTTCGAGCAGGTCTTGACTCAAGAAGAGATTCATGGTCCTACACGGTTCCACTTGGATCAAATTCCTTCTGAAGAGTGGAATGGACATTCAAATTCTAAAGTTTGTGAGTGATGAGTATGAAAGTTTCTATCATTGGTGGCGGCGGATTAGTTGGCTCATGTGCGGCCTCAGCTCTCCAATTCGGCGGACTCGTGAAAGAGATTGCCTTGGTTGATGTCAACCAGGATCTTGTCGCTGGACAAGCCCTCGATCTGTTGCATGGAGCTTCGCTCACATCAGATCAAAAAATCGTTTCCGGCGGTCCTGAGCTTTCAGCTGATGCCGATGTCATCTGCATTACCGCAGGTTTAAGAAGGAAGCCAGATGAAAGCCGGCTCGACTTGATCAACCGGAATGTTGCTCTCTTCAAAAACATTCTGGCGGACTTGCAAAGTGCTGGCTACAAGAAAGACGCGAAAGTCTTTGTCGTCTCGAATCCAGTCGACGTTCTGACATATTTGGCAGTAAAAGCACTCGACCTGCCGCCTCAACAAATCATCGGATTAGGAACTGTTCTTGATACGACTCGATTACGAAGTATGCTCGCGCAGCGAATCGAAGTTCCGCCGAGTCAGGTTCAGGTCACTATCTTCGGTGAGCACGGAGATAGCATGGTCCCCATCTGGTCGAACGCACAGGTCGCTGGCTTGCCGTTAGAGAAATATCCCGGCGTGACATCTTCACTTATCGCAGAAGTTGAGAAGAAGACTCGTGGTTCTGGAGCCGAAGTCATCAAGAAAAAAGGTGGAGCCGGTTTCGCTGTGGGAGTATCGATTGCAGACGTGATCCATTCCATCGCACTCAATCAAGAAAGAATCCTGCCTGTTTCTTCGCTGCAAAACGGAGCCTATGGACTCAGCGATGTCTGCATTAGCGTTCCAACAGTTGTGGGTAAAGACGGCGCACAATCCCACATCGAAATCGAACTCTGGCCAAAAGAGAAAACGGCTTTGCAACGATCTGGACAAGTCTTACGAGAAACTATCGACAAAGTCTTGAAT
>JABJMI010000531.1 GCA_018659505.1 Planctomicrobium sp. | reverse complement strand
TTTTCCATTGTTCGTCTTAGTGACCAAAATCGAGAGCGAACCTGGGTTCTTTTCGGTCTCCTCATCTGGTCGATATTATGGATCAGCGGCAAGAACATGGGAGAGGCTGCACGGTTATGGATTTTCTTGATGCCTTACGCCGTGCTGGTAGCGAGTTTTTCGATTGAAACTCTCATGCAATCCAAAAGCAAACTTGTCAGTCGTTACATTCCGGTTGCAGTACTTGCTGTTCAAGCGGTTGTCTGTTTCCTAACCGCGATTCAAATCGATGGCTTTGGTTTTACGGAATTGTAGATGTGCGCAAAATTTCATCTCGTAGATATTTTGGACTACCATCATCAGTGTTGGTCAATTCCGATGCCCAGGGAGAGTCTACACGAAAGGGAATTCTCTTTTTAATCCGAGAATTCATTCGAAGTCACGTTAACTTCAACATCTCTCGTGCTTCTGCAACACCCGGTGCTGGGTAGCCATGTTCGCTGGATGTGACGCGTGCCAAAGCCACGAGTTGTTTCCAACGTAGTGACGGTCGTGTGCTGGCATATTCTTCGATGACTGTGTGGAAATACTTCTCGCCGTGTAACGCACCATCTTCGCTGATGGCGTATTTCAACATTAGGTCGAAGAACGGTTGCGTGTCATGACCTTGCTCGGCGTAGCGATGGCTGACTGCACAGGCAAGAGCCTGATCGTTCCCCGTGATTGCTTCTTCACTGAGACCAAGTAGCTCTTTAGCGTTCGTCGATTTCACCGTTTCAAGTTGGGTGTCATACGTGAATTGGTTAGGAATCAACCGCTGAGATTGACCGGCAGTATGAAAGGTTCCAACAATCAGACTTGCTACTGCGTTACGGTGATTACTGACGCTGACGATATTTCGCCAGGCATTGGCAGCATCGGAAGCATGGACGCCGACCGAGTCACCATGTGTCGAACCTTCGGGTTTCTGACCGTTACTCCATTCCTTGCGTCGACCGGGATCGCGAATGACCATCAAGTTCGACGCATGAGAAATAGCTTCAGCAATCGCTTGTGGAGATATTCCTTCGGCAAGCGCCGCTGCGACAGCTTCGGTTGCTTGGACACGATCGCTGCCGTAGATCGTCTCAGCAAGTTGTTCAACCCAGCTGTCTTCCGCAGGACGATCACCGAGTGGCTTGCTGAGCAATCCGTATTGATCAATCAATTTGGGGAGCAACTCGCGAATTGGCGAACTCTGTCGGTTCCTGTCTTTCTGACTCTGTTCGACCTGCAAGCAATATCGGACCGATTGACGTAACAGTGCATCCGCGTACTGTTCGCCAGCGAGACCGTGCATCGCCCATGCCCGCCAAGCGAGCACAACTCGATGCACATCAGTTTCGTCCTGAATTTCGTAGAGCAACTGCTGATACGCTTCATCCGGCGAGTGCGCAACGAGCGCCGACATATCGGCTTCAGCGGCGGACCAATCGCAGGCACGGACACTGTCGCGAAGCAGTCCTTCTTGACTCACACCTGGATCGGCAACAGGTTCTATGGAATGCAGTGTGTCGGTGTGATGTAAATCGCGTGCGTGTAGCTGCGATGAATTGCGATAGAGCACCTTGAAAACCGGCAATGCCTGTTGTTGCTGCGGCAGTCGTTGAGCCATTTGCAGCGAGGGAATGAGAGCGTTGAACGTGTGATGACCGATGTAATCTTCGCCGCCAAACGCACGGGCATTTGCCAATCCTCCAGCCGTGACCAGGGTTTGGAGTTTCGTCCCGGAGTTCACTTGGTCGACAAGGACTGCGATCAATTTTCCGGGCGGTGTTTCTTGCAGCATCGCCACAAGCGGTTCCATGCCCGCAAAGGTTAAACGTGATTCAGCCAGCTGCAAATGTTTTCGTGAGACCAAGATCCAATGCCATTGTGGAACCGACACTGGCCGTCAGCATGCCACGCCCGATGTTCGCCATAAACTCTCGACGACCCCTTAATTCTTGTAGCTTGTGATGTGACATGATCCATCCCCTGTGTAAGAATTAGTTGAAGTGGCGGAGGCATCTTGAATTTTAATGAACTCTTTTGAGTACATAACATTCCATTTTAACCAATCCAATGTCCCGCTGACAATAATATTCTCTAACCTGAAACGAGGAATCGTCTTATGTGACGACGCATGAACGGACGGATTCTAAGTGTCGACGATCCATGCAATTGCGTCTGACGAGCTGAACTTTCAAACTTTCAGATAGCCTCTCGGTAGTTTTCCATGCCACTCAATAGCTGTTCATTCTTGTTAGTTCTGAGTAAGATGAGCTAATCTTGATTACTAAATTCAAACTTCTCAGAAGGTATGGATGGGTTATCTGGATTAGAAGTATGGATTTCTGTTTGAATTCATAGATGTTGACCGGTTTATCGTGTTCTGTGATATTTCATTTAGATTAAACTATAAGACTTCATGCTGAACAGTTGATCTTATTCACTTCCATCTAATAGGTCCCAGAGCCAATACGGCATCAGGGAACTACTCAAATCAATTTTATATGTTTCGAAATAGCAACTCAGTTTCGGAGGAACAATGAGTAACGGAATGACCCCTATTGATGCCGTGGTCAACCGCATCCTTGTTGTTGAAGACAACCGGGACGAAGCTGAGTTTCTGAAAACATTTTTGACTTCCAAAAAATATACAGTTGAGATAGCGAAAGATTCAGGTCAGGCACAAGTTGCATATACAATGCACTTACCAGACTTCGTGCTACTTGACGTCATGCTGCCAAACGAAGTTTCAGGCTTTGAAGTCTGTGAGCGGATGAAAAAAGACAACCCGTTCACTCCCGTGATGATGCTGACAGCAGTCGACATGGATGATTCCCGTGCCTTGGCAGCTCGCGTCGGGGCAGATGGGTACATGACAAAACCTTATGATCCAGACGACCTTCTGGAGCAAATTCATATTATTGCAGAAGAAGTCTGGAAGCAGCGGCACTTAGGTTCCAAGACTGGCGATTCAGAGAAAGTTCGCTTTAGTTGCGGCGAGTGCGGTAAGAAACTAAAAGTCAAAGCATCACATCGTGGACGTACTTTGAATTGTCCTCGCTGCGGTCAGCCTGCTGTCGTCCCAATGCACGATTAATAGTCTGTCATGACCGAACTGATAGTTAAAGAAGAGCGTCGCGGCAACATCTGAAAGGTTTGTCAGAGCAAGAACCTGAGGCGGCGTTCGCCTCGATCCACTTATGTGCAGTGTCAGGAGAGGCATTCATTTGAATGTCAAAAGTTATGAGTAAAACTCATCTATTAGAAATCCAAACAGGGCGGCACAAAGGTCGCAAGATTCGCCTTACCGATGTCGAAACGATCATCGGACGTGGAGAAGATGCGAAAATTCGTATTAGTTCTGATGACGTCAGTCGCCACCACTGTATCTTGACGGTCCGGAATAATGACGTACTCGTTAAAGATCTTGTTAGTCGCAATGGTACTTTTGTAAACGGTCGTCCTATTGAGGGTGAGATAATCTTAAAACCGGGTGGGACACTCGCTGTCGGTCCTATGGTCTTGCGTTTGATGGGCGATGCTGACGACTCAAGTAACAAAGATGTAAAAATCACCGTGAAGTCTCCTTCACAAATTGAAGAACCTTTATCAGATGACGATATCGCTGCCTGGCTGACCAGTGAGATTGATCAAAATCAACTCGAATCAGATACAGCGACCTACGATGTCCCTAAAGTGAAACCCAAGTCCAAAAAAGAAACCGTTGATACCTCAGCCAAACCGCGACGAAAAGAATTCGCCTCAATCGCCGAGGAAGCAAAGGATATCATCCGTCGGCATCTTGAAAGTCTTGCTGAAGATTCTGAATAGCGAATCTCCTCAACATCGGATAAGCTGCCTCACCTTTTGCTTCTCCGAATAAATCTACTGAACGCCACATGCGCATCATTGCCGGCAAGTATCGACGCCGTAAAATTCAAACGAATCCTGGGATGACCACACGACCGATCACTGATCGCGTGAAAGAGTCACTGTTCGAGAACATTCATCAGCGCATTGAAGGCAAGCGGGTCGCCGACATTTTCGCAGGGACCGGCACGATAGGATTCGAAGCACTCTCGCGGGGTGCGAGTACAGTTACATTCATCGAAAAAGACCGCACCGCATTGGCTCTCCTTAAGGAGAATGTGGCAACTCTTGGCTGCGAAGAGGAAACACTTGTCTGGCCGGCGGATGTTCTGCGGTGTTCGTATCGTCCCAAGGGAGAGCGAGTCGAAACATTCACGCCCTGGGAAGTGATCTTCTTCGACCCTCCCTACAAGATGGTCCCTTCCATTCTCCCCGGGAAACCTCTCTGGTCATCAATGAAGCGTTTAGCAAAAGAGGACATCACAACAGAAGATGTAACTCTCGTCTTCAGAGTCCCTAAACGAGCCGACTTCGAACTCCCAGAAGAATGGAAAATCGACTGGTCCATGACCATGTCCGGCATGACAGTGCATATCTGCGAGAAGAACAGCGAGCCCGCTTGAAAGTGCTATTTCAAGTTTTCTACCACTGAAAACCAGACGTTTTCTCCCAAAACAAGAAATCTGAACGACTTTCTGTACGAAATTCGCTCTCAATTGGCACTCTTAATATAGAGGGACTTTTGATATTGGAGCGAAGATGAAATTGACATTACGAACATTGCTGGCTTATCTGGATGATGTGCTGGAGCCGAATGAGGCTCGGGAGATTGGTCAGAAGATCAATCAGAGCAAAGAGGCCGCTGCCTTAGTCACTCAGGTTCGAGAAGCAATTCGCCGTCGTCGGATTGGGGCGCCTGAACTCGCTGGACCCGGTTCGGGACCGGACCCGAATATCGTTTCCGAATATCTTGAGAATGTCCTCTCACCCAATCAAGTTGTTGAATTCGAGAAGCTTTGCCGTGGCTCGGAATTACACCTCGCTGAGATTGCAGCCTGTCATAAAATTCTGACGATGGTCATGGGGCAACCAATTGATGTTTCGGATGAATTGCGTGATCGCATGTACGAATTGGGAGCTAATAAAGCAGCGACCGCGCCTCCACAATCTCCCGAGCCAAAACCTGCTCCACAAATGACCTCAGGAATGGGAACACCGGAACCGACTTCCTTCAGCGAGGGGCTTCCGGATTACCTGAAGAAAGGACGCAGCTCTGGGCGAATCTGGACGACCTTGCTTGTTCTTATTATTGCAGGGGTCTGGGTCGGCTTGATCGTTTCAGATCCATCGATTTGGAATAAGTACAGTGGTGAGAAACTGGCTGGAAATATCACTGGAGAACCAATCATAGCCGAACAAGGTGAGATTGCTGAGGGCATCGAAGGCTCAGGACAGCAGACACCTAACGCTGGAGACGGAAGGCAAATTGCTGCACAAGAATCGTCAACTCCACAACAAGTCCCACAAGGAAAACTTGGGGTCTCAATTAACCCGCCACCACCTGCTGATTCCGAAGTCGTTGCGAATTCAATTCCGAAACCAAACCTGGCAACAACAAGTGCGCTCAATACTCCACCGAAAAAGATGCAGTCCGATACTTCATCGAACGCAGATAATAAACCTGTTGAAATTGCTGCCAACACAAAAGTAGGCGTGCCCCCTGAAATTAAAAAACCTCCTCTGGGAAAACCTCTGGGGAAACCCGTTGTGAAAAACCCTTTGACCATCTCTCCTGCAGAAGGAATCCACATCTTGCATCCAGAAGGATCTGATCACTGGGTCACGACAGCAGGTGGAGATATTACATTCGGCGATTCTTTCGCTGTCCCGATTCCGTTTCAAGGGAAGCTAAATTTCCGAGATGACCTCACTCTCCAAGTTTTCGGTGGGACACGAATCACACGTTTACCCTCGGTCGAAGGGATTGATTTGTCGATTCGTCTTGAACGTGGTCAACTTCTCATCAAACGTCCTGCAACTTCGATTCACGCCCGTGTTATCGCTGTGACTGTCGGAGGCAATGTCTGGAAATTCAACTTGAGTGAAACGGAAACAGAACTCGCAATTGGAGTTTCTCTTCCACAACCGGAAGGTCGAATTTTTGATGATGCTCCACTTAAGCCCTCGGGAGGAATGGCTGTCACTCAAGGGAAACTGACATTGGAACTTCCAGAAGAGAAATTAATGGAACTGCAACGCTCTTCCGGTTGGATGACATGGGCGACTCGAACGGGAGAATTGCTAATCGATCAACCTGCAGCGATTCCAGCTTGGACAAACCCCAATGAAGTCTTAATGACACCAGCGCGCAGCCAACTCAGTAAAGCATACGAACGCGAATTCCAAGAAAATGTGCTACAGAGTATTGCACCTGTGACTGCGGATCGCCGAGCAATCATTGCAGAGTTCGCTGTGCTGACGCTGGCACTCACGGACAACTATCTGGAAATTGTCCCCGCTCTGAAATCTGACCACGAAGAAGCACGCTTGGCTGCAATTGTTTCTTTAAGAGAGTGGCTCGCTGAAGATCCTGATCGCATCAACATCCTACGTGATGAGATGGAGAGATTGTTTCGCTCCGAGCTTGTTGAGCAAATCACCAGCTTGCTGTGGGGATACAGCCGTGTCGACGCTCAGTCACCTGAGACCTCACAGATGTTAGTCAAGCTGTTAGCCAACGAAGATTTAGCAATTCGTGAGTTGGCACATTATCATGTCACCCGCCTGACCGATCGAAACTATGGATATCATTCGCAAGCTCCCATTGCTGAACGAAACGCAGCGATCAGTCGCTGGGTCGAATTTGTGAAGCGAGACAAAAGTCTGGTACAACCGGAATAAGTAGAACCGATATATTGTTCGAATCGCTTAAACCTAGTGAAACCGGCAGATTCCGCAGGACTCTGGTGAGTGTTCTGGCAGGCAAAGATGTGATTTGAGATGAATTTCTTTCTCTTTCCAGATTGTGTTTGACTTGCAAGCTGCCGATCAGACAATCAGTTAGAAGCCATAGAGGTGCTGAAGACATTTGGAACCATCGATAGTTCCGAATTTACTCACGGACGATTATTTTCGTTGGTAGTGTTCAAAAATTGATAGCGAATCTCTCTTACTAGGAAAGATTCAAAGCTACTACTTTTGAACCCAACATCACGATCATCCGTCGTAAATTCAAAAATGGCATACTTACGTAGCTCGCTACCCGTTCTCTACTTCTGTCTCCGCGTTCTCTTCTTCGCGGTCCTGGCATCACCCGTTTGCGCACAAGAACCTGTTCCCGATCAGGTCAACGCCAGTCAGATCAACATTGTCCAAAGCCTGCCAGAACTCCCTTCACCAAACGCAGAATATCATCCAAAACCAAAAACACCTGAAGTCGTTTCTGAGGAGCACATCACTCAGAAGTTAGTGGGAGAAGAAGATCTTCCCAGCGAGAAATTGGACAATCAGCCAGGAAATTACTGGATCGTGAGTTCCCGCCGAGCCTTACAAAATGTTCATCAGACTCAAAGTGGCTCGTGGCATTTAGACGTTTATTCATGCCAACCGGGAGTTCATTCTCGAGCCACGAAGCTT
>JABJMI010000208.1 GCA_018659505.1 Planctomicrobium sp. | reverse complement strand
GTCGCTGGTACACCGTCTCGGGCGGACAGAAAGATTATTCCAACATGACTGATATGATCTTCACCGCCGGGAATCGCGAAGTTCTGTTCCTGTCGGAGCAATACTATCCGAATCGACCAACGATTCTCTCAACCCCTGCGCCTGGCACTCTATCCTACGCTGCTGTACCGACTTCGGCAGTGACTGTCGGACTCGAACTGAGTCCAACAACCCTAGATGGTTCTGACCCGATTTTACTCGATAAAGGAACCTGTATCGACCTCGATGGATCACGTCTTCCGGGTAGCTGGCGGGTTTTTGAAGATAAATTTGGGAGCGGTGGGGTACCGCCAAGAGACCGAACATTCGATACCTCAGTGGGTGACGTCGATGAAGATGGTGATGGACAATTCGACTACGTTGGGGGCTATAACACGATGGACATCCTCTTCTCCCCGGATGGAACCTTAACCGGCACTGCCAGAACTTCTGGCGTGATGAACTTTCATTTTGCCTATATCAGCGATGTCGCCATGTTCCAGGCAAATCGCCAAATTCCACAGGGCGATAGTTTCCCGGCATTTACAACTTATAGTCTGTTTATGGTCTCTGCGAACCCTGAGAAGGGGCATAAGGTTTTAACGGTCTTTCCACAAACTGGAGGGGTCATCATTTCCGATATCGATCCGACAGCTGATGGGGTAACAACCTCCGCAGGAGCCGGCAACGGATTTAATAATCAATACGCAAGTTCACCATTCAGCTACGCTTTGGATGGAAAGGAGTCAAACTAATGAGAAATCGACTCCACACAAAACATGTCCAAACAGGTGCGACTCTTTCAGCTCGTCCTCGCGAAGGTGCGACGTTAGTTGAAGTGCTGATGTCGCTGTTGATCTTCAGTGTCGGCATTGTCTCGGTCTTCACGCTGTTTCCGGTTTCGTTGTTGAGTTCTATCCAAGCGACGAAACTGACGAATTCGAAGATTCTTTCTGATAATGTGGTTGAGTTAATCAGAACAAACCCCGGCTATCTCAGACCACCTGGTGGAGCTGCTGGAGATGTCTGGAAAGGAATCTGGGAGCCGAACACAGAATACGTCATAGGTGACTTGGTCTGGCCAAGTTTTGATTCCGGTTCTTTGTTCCCAACGCCAAACTACGCTTATCGTTGTACGAATGTCATTCCTCCAATGCCACCACCAATGCCGCCACCACCACCAACATCCGGTTCAATAGAACCTGCCTGGCGAAGGTCCGGAACCACTAATGATGGGAATCTCCAATGGACACCCGTGACTGCAAACAGTCACTATGTGGTTGATCCCTTGGGGCGATTCATCGATGGGACTGCAAGAGAAAGTTTCGGCTTTAACAGCGCTGCCGAATTAAATCCAGCAACTTCCAGGATTGTTCGGACTGCTGGGGGGGGATTTACGAAGTATGTCCCTGCGGCAGCCCCCCCCATCGAAGAATTTACGACCTACAATCAAGCGTTGCAGGCGTTCTCGCAACCCGATAGCTGGTCTGTTGTTTTTGAAGAAATCCCTGCGAGTGTCTCTGCGACAACCGTGACACTTCCCCCCGGTGTAGAAATCGGTGCTGTCTCTGCGACCAATCATCGAGTCGTGGTCACATCCCCCGATGGAAAGATCGCCGCTGTTCGCCCAATTTTGAGTCTCTCAGGTCAAACAATTACGTTGGATACATTGGGGACGTCGACTCCTCCCTCTTCACCTTTACCGGGTAACCTCAACTCAACCTCAGAAGTCGGCAAAGTTCGGGTCGAAGCCTTCAATCCACGATACAGCTACTTCTTAACAGTCCGGCGTCCCGGTCCTTATGAGAAACCAACTGTGACTGCGGTGGTCGTTTTTAATCGCTCGTATAGCTTCGATGATGAAGAGGTTTACGACGCGAATTTTGCTGCGAATGATGGTATGGGGACCGGCTTCTCAGGCGTGACAGAAGTAACTGCTGGTCCTCTTAGCCCAGATACGATTCGAGTTTCATGGGACACAGATACAAGTGTCGAAGCGAAACCTTTAATTCGGGAAGGGAACTATGTTTTCGATGCCCGCAATGTCTTGTGGTATCAAATCATCGATATAGGAACAGAACAGAGCGCGGGGGCAGGCAAGCGTCGTGTCGACATCACAGTCAAAGAGTCAATTGAAGTTTCAACGCCAGCGACTGGTAATGCTAGTGATGTTGGCAGAGCCATCTTTTTACCAGGAATTGTGAAAGTCTTTGAACTGTAGAAAAAACATGAACAGTCGTCAGCGTACAATTCGAATCAACCCTCCACATCCACGGTCAGCGTTTACTCTGACTGAGATGTTGGTGGCGACTGCGCTCGTCGTGCTGATCATGCTCATGTTCGCTCAGATTTATGGTTCCGCAGTCGGTTCCATTCGAGAGCAACGTGGGCTTTCCAATAACGATCAAAAAGCTCGCTCGCTAGAAACAACGATTCGTCAAGATCTGCAACGCATGACCTACCGGCAGGCCGCGTTTCCATATGGAGACGTGCAGGGGATCGTGCCACTGGCAACTGACGACGACCTCATCGTTGACAGTGTGAATCAACTCGGTTATTTCCTCTATGACGAGAACAGTGTGGATTCCAAGAGTGATGACATTCTGCAATTCACGATGCAGATTCGCTCTGGTCAACGTGGTGACACAACAGACAGGCATAATGCCAACCGTTTTGTTGGCAAAGCTGCCAACTTGGGGATCCCCAATGAACCTGAAGAAGACGATGGGATTTCTTCAAATAGTTTAGGTAGTTCTCGCGCCGCTGAGGTCTCCTACTTCTTGCGGGGTGGCAATCTCTATCGCCGTGTTCTGCTGCTGCGTGACCC
>JABJMI010000940.1 GCA_018659505.1 Planctomicrobium sp. | reverse complement strand
GCACACTTTAAGTGTGCTGCGAAGGTCATTGTACGTAGTTCTGTACGCTATTAAATTCCGCCCCAGTCGAGACGGTAGACGCCTTCGTTTTCGAAGCCGACGATTGCCCATTCTCCGAACGGGTCGCAGATGAGATCGATGATTTTATCGGTGACTGTTGTTGACCAGAGGAGTTCGCCGTCGGCATCAAGCCAGATCAGGCTGCCTTCGACAGTTCCAGCGATCAGGCGTTGCGGTTCATAGCTGACTGCCAGCGAATTCACAGTTCCATCGAGAACATAGGAGCCGACCGAGGCTCCATCGCCATCGAAGGCTTCGATGCCATGCCCGAAACTGGCGAGATAAATGAGATCACCGTCGCCGGTGATATGTATTCCGCCGACGTTCGAGAAATTCTTCTCCTGCCAGATTTGAGCACCTGAGAGGTTATAGCAGCAAAGCATTCCATGTTCCGCAGCGCCGAATACAATTGGTTCGCTGGGGCAGAATTTCAGGAACGACATCGGACGAATCGTCTCGAACTGAGCGATTCTTCGCTTTCGTTCGTTATAGAAAATGTTGCGACCGTTGGAGAGACTCACCGCTAGATGATTCCCAAATGGTGAAATTGCTATCGCGAGACCAACTTCAGGCAGATTGAAGGTGTGCAGCGTTTTGAGTTCTCGGTCGAAACGCAAGACGGTTTCTTCGCCACTAATGGCGGCTCCGAAGCGACCATCGTCGCTCCAGACCAAAGCGAAGATCGAGTCTTGTACTCGATTGAGAGCGGTGATTTGTCCGAGTCGATCAATGCGTGAGATCGTTTGCGATTCGTCCGTTAAAAAAAGATCACCGCTTTCGCGTGCATACGCCAAAGCGGTGAGTTTTCCATCAGAACCGACGTGCCATTTGACTTGCGGACCGAGACCTTTTCCTTTGAGCCATTTTGGATTATTTGAAGCAGGCTCGCCGGTGCTAGTCATGTTATTGTAGTGGCTTTATCGTTTTGTGAATTCCTGAGCTGTGAGCACTTGTAGAGCTGCTTGTAGATCAGGATCGTTCGGAATGTCGACATCACCCAACGGGCGATTTTCTGGACCGTTTTCGATAAGGATGTCTGGATCGAGTCCCACTTTACCCCATGTGTTTCCATTTGGCGAGTAAAACTTGGCAGTCGTCAGGCGAATACTGGTCCCGAAGCGGGCTTCGAAGATGGTTTGGACACTCCATTTTCCGAATGATGTCCGTCCCACGATCTTCCCACGATTGTGATCTCGAATGGCACCTGCCACGATTTCACTGGCACTGGCACTGTTTTCATCAATGAGTAATGTGAGAGGAATATCCCAGGTCCCGGCTTGATGAGCAGTATGCGTCGAGGTTTGATCAGACGCTCGACCCTTTGTCGAAACAATGACTCCACGGGCGATGAATCTATCAACAACTTCAATCGCTGCGTCGAGAAGTCCACCTGGGTTTTCGCGTAAGTCCCAAATGAGAGCCTTCATTCCTTGTTGTTGCAGCGAGTAAAGTGCTGCATCCAGTTCGCGAACTGTATTCTGCTGGAAGCCTGTCATCTGGATGTATCCGATTCCATTTTGTGAATCGATAATCTTTGCGACGGCAACGCTGCTGACTTTGACGGCTCTTCGTGAACAACGAGTATTAAATGGAACATCGCTGTTCCGTTTAATGGTTAACTCGACAGTCGATCCAGAGAGACCAGTCAGTAGAGTGGCTGCTTCTTCGGTTGAGAGGAAGCGACAATCTGTTCCGTCTACAGCAGTAATGAAATCTCCTCGTTTCAAGCCGGCTTCAGCAGCTGGACTCTTCGGGATAATTTGCTGCAATCCCATGCCTTCGCCGAGTTCGCCTTCCATGACGATTCCAATGCCGACGAATTCACCTTTGATGTTTCCGTTCAAATCTTTACGTCGAGTCGGTGTGAGTACGTTGCTGTAATCGTCGAGACAGTTACAGGCCCCGAAAGTGTATTCCATGATGACTGGTCCACACTCTAAACCGAGTTCCGCCATGCAGAGGTCGCAAATTTCACCAACAATTTGTTGAGCTGCGAAGCGGTGAGGAATTGGTTTGTTCCAATAGCGTTGGAAGAGTGCTTGACGAACTTTCTGAATCTTTTCTTCAGACGCACCGAACAAGTTCTCTTCAACGAATTTTTCATTCCCTAATGCCAGCCATAAACTTTCTGTGCCATGTGCGACAATGGTTCCGACATCAACACGATCAACGAAGTACCCCTGAATGTTGGTCAATACATCATCAAACAGACTGAGTGCAGCCTCGCGAGACATTGGCTTCAATGAAACCTTGAAGCTCTCGTCGAGATAACGACGATCAATCGAGTATTGAAATCTTGCCCGGCGCAGACCGAGCTTTAGGCCTTCATCGCCTTTCCACTTCTTCAGTGCAGACGTATACGTGCGAATGGCTTCTCGCCAGTTTCGCTGTTGCTCTAACGTGATCCCGCTTTGTAAGGCTGTTTGCGGATCAGTCGGAAGCTGAGCATCCTGAGCAATGGCACTGGTGTAGAAAACCAAAACCAAAGTGGTGAATGTGAAAAATCTTTTATAGAATGCACGTTGGTGCATAACGATGGATGGAACCATCGTGTCCCCCTTTTGCGAATAGTGACCATGAAAAATGATCATGCGAAGATTGGACTGCATCCCTGCAACTCGACTGCGATCCGTGACGCAATCAACTGTTTCACTTCAACCTAGTTCACAATTCGCATTGGTGCAAAATTAATCAAGCCTCAAACTTTAATCATTTCTTCCACATTTCATATTATTTGCAGCGGAGTGATGATTCCAGAATTCTCGAAGAGATTGAGTTTTAATTCACTCGGGTAAGAAAGATAATCTGTACGGTTTGTGAATTTGTCACAGCCGAAACGACTAGCGCTTCAAGCTGCATCTGAATGAGCGACAATCGTTACAGGCATTACAGACTGCCACGAATGATTTTAATGACATCAATCACGAAAGTTGTCAGGATGAACCGGGTTAGAATTGTAAAACGTGTCATTAAGACCGTTCCAGTTTTTCTGTTTCTGTTGCCAGGTTTCTTTCTTTTCTCAGCTGGTTGCACAAAGAGAACAACTCCGCCGGTCGCTGAGACAGAACCGATCAAAGTGCAGGAAAAGGCTCCAGCGGATGAGGAAGTTCGCGATAGTCAAGTTCTGCGACAGGCGAAGGTCCGCGTTTCACCGTATAGCAATTCCACTTACCCAGAATTCGAAGTGCTAATCGAACATCGCCTTGAGAAGACTCAGGATGCGATTGCTTATCGAGATTTACGTATAACGCAAGCTTCCACAAAGTCTGAATACATTCGCCTGACTCTGTACAGTGCAATGGAGGAAATAACACATGGAGTGTTTCTTAAACCGAAGCCCATCAAAACATTTCAAGGCGTGGATCTCCAACCGGGCATCCCCTTGCACTTTCAGTATCCCAGATCAGAGGACCGTGTGATCACGCAATTGAAAGGTTCACTGACGGTCATCTCTGCCGAGAAAACGGAGATCCATACAATTATGAATTTGAGAGAGTTCATTCAAGACCAATCGATTCATCCAGATTTAGGGACTGAAATCGTCAATGGTTTTGTTCTTCCACCTGCTTTTGAAGAGGACCTGGAATCATTTGCATTGACCTTCAATCACGATGTTTTAGTGACTGATGCAAAATTGCTCGATCAAGATCAGCAAGAATTGATTGAGTCCTGGTCTATTATCACTGTCTTACCTGATGGGCGGTCGAGAATTCAGATCGAGCAGCTAGCAGTTCCACATTCCGAAGATGTCAGCCTGCAATTTGAATTGAATTCAAATCTTAATTCGCGACGAATCGGTTTTGATCTCAAGAATTTGCAGATCCCTGAGATTGAAGATACTGAATCTCAGCAAGTGAATAAGTATTCCACCGGAGAGCCAATCCCTAAGAACATTAAGAGTGGAATCGAACTTCAAGCTCACACCGTTAGAAGTTCCTTTCCTTTGGTGTTTTCAACTGAAGATACTCAACCAGATGATCCTGTTGAGGTTCGAATTGAGGTCTTTGGAGAAACGACACCTGATACCGTCGCTGTCGGTAACCTGAAAATCGAGGAATTACAAACTGATACAGGTTCTCTGACTCCGGTTTCTGACGATTCTCTGTTTTTTAACAAGCTGCGGAAAGGTCTACAGTTTTACGCACCTGAAAATCATTACGTCCTCCCAGCACTTGAAGGTGTGATGGTTGCATACCAATTCGAACCTCCAAAACCTTCGATTAAAATGATTGAGAAGTTCTCTGGCGAATTGACTCTTCTGACGGCGAAGTCGCATGAATATCTGATTCTCGACAACATCATGGAATCCTTGGGAGAACCTTTAGTGCATCCGGCATTGGAGAAAAATGGAATCGAACTGACGCCGGTCCTCTTCGGGGATGGTGTCAACATTACAGTTGATCCGAAACATGGATTCAAAATATCTGAGATGGCTGCGATCGATGCCAGCGGCGGGACTTTCAGAACGATTTACAGCGGTCGTCAAAAGTTTGGTGAGAAGATCGTTTTTTCGTTTCATGCTCAAGACAAGCTGCCTCAGCAGATTCCCGTTCGGATTCGCATCAATCATGGACTTGAAGAGATTCGTGTTCCGTTTGAGTTTAAGGATCTTCCGATTCCCGAACATATTAAAGCTGACGAGGACTAATTTTTGCCGGACACTTGAAGTGTCCGGCGGTTGCACACTTAAAGTGTGCAGCTAAAGTGTTATCCACTCGCTCTTAATTCCCAGTTCCTAATTCCTAATTTTTAATGCCCGATATTCACCATACACCGCGGAAT